>JANOZG010000818.1:0-13905 GCA_031429275.1 Planctomycetota bacterium | reverse complement strand
TTCGTGAGCGCGAACAGCGATCACGCACAGATGATTGTTTACCGTGATCAGTACCTCTCGCGTTCGCCACTTCCGTCTGCCGCACCGGCACGAGTCAGTATTGCTGTTGACGGCGGCCAGGCACCCGTTTTTCGAATCAGTCCCGTTGAGCCATGGCGAATCGTCAGGACGAGGCTACGGGCTTCGGGACTTTCTAAAGGTCTCGTCGAAGGTGGTGGTCGACCTGCGGGATATTTCACAGGAGCGACCGGGATCACAATCTATCGCGGCGATGCTTGGCCAGACACCGACAAGGGACTCGCCATCGTGGGCGACGTTGGCAGTAACATCGTTCATCGCAAACGATTGACAGCCGATGGCGTGGTCTTTACCGCCAATCGAATTGATGTTGGTCGAGAGCTTGTCGCTTCAGACGATATCTGGTTTCGTCCGGTACAGTTTGCGAACGCGCCGGATGGATGTCTGCAGATTTTGGACATGTGTCGTGAAGTCATTGAGCATCCGGCAAGTCTGCCGCCAGAAATCAAGAAGCATCTGGATCTGACGAACGGACGCGATCGCGGTCGGTTGTATCGTGTTGCTCCGACAGGTTGGAAGCCGCGTCCAGTGCCATCTCTCAGTGGGGCTGCCACAACGGAACTCGTCGCACTGCTTGAGCATCCAAACGCATGGCATCGGGAAACCGCGTCCCGGCTGATTTTCGAGCGGCAGGACAAAACTGCGAGCGAAGATATTCGACGATTGCTGCGATCTTCGTCATCAGGGCTGGGGCTTTTTCATGCCATCGGCAGCCTTGAAGGTCTGAATGCGTTGGCGGCAGACGATGTGGTTTTTGCATTGAAGGGTGTAGAAGCCGGCGTCCGCGAGCGTGCGATCCTGGCGAGCGAAAAATTTCCGATGTCTGAAGATGTCCTCAAAGTTCTTGCGTCGATGACGGACGACGAAAATGCTCGCGTGCGTATGCAATTGGCATTTTCACTGGGCGAATTTCCGCCTTCAGCCATCCGCCGCGAAGCATTGCAGAAGCTGCTGGCCGGTTCCGGTCAGGATCGCTGGATTCGCACGGCTGTGTTCAGTTCACTGGGACCTGAAGTTACTGATACGTTTGGGGCGTTAGCGACGACTTTCGATGCCACATCTATCGACGCAAATCCTGCCTTGATTGAGCTGGCCGATCTGGTCGCGCGACACACATCCGATGAAACCGGCTGGAACAATATCGCCAGTGTTATCGGCTCGCGACACGAGAGCCCCACGATGCAGGTGAGGCTGCTGCAGGCGATTTACAAGGCGAATAATGCAGCGAAGAACATTCCAGTGATAACTCAGCTTTCGTCGCAGATGTTGCAGTCCGCTCGCACGAATGCTGGCGATGTCAATCTGTCTGACGATCAACGTGCGGCCGCGTTATCTGCGTTCAGCCTCTCGTCATTTGAAAATGATGGGGAAGTGTTGTTGATCTCACTGGAGTCCGTGCAGCCGCCTGCAATCCAAAACGCCGCGCTGGCAACGTTACTGCAGTTTTCAGATGACCAGGTCGCCACGCAATTGCTGGAACGCTGGTCCGGGCTTTCTCCCAAACTTGCCGAGCGCGTACGCGATGGGATGCTGAGTCGAACGTCGTGGTCGGTGTTGTTGCTTGATGCCATCGCCGCTGATCGGCTGCCTGCCGCAACTCTCAGCCCTTCGGATTTGCAACGATTGGCCAGCGTTCCTGATGATGCTCTTCGATCACGTGCGATCAAACTGCTTGACTCAATGGGCAGTTCGACTCGCGAAGATGTACTGCGTTCGTATCAGGTTGCATTGACGCTGAAGCCGGATCGGGAAAAAGGTGCGGCGTTGTTCAAACAACATTGCTCAGTCTGCCATCAGATTGGCACAGTTGGATTTCAGGTCGGCCCAAATCTTGCCACGATGAAAAACCGTGGCCCCGAGGCGATTCTGACGAACGTGCTGGACCCTAATCGAGAGGTCAATCCCGCATGGCGAGATTACATTGCGGTAACAACGGAAGGTCAGACTCACAATGGAGTGCTGATTGCGGAATCTGCCAGCACGTTGACGTTTCGGCGGGCTGAGGCCAAAGAAACCAGTCTGCTTCGGAGCGATGTCGAAGCTCTGCGTGACACCGGACGGTCTCTGATGCCGGAAGGTCTGGAGAAGAATCTTGATCCACAGTCGATGTCGGATTTGATCGGCTGGTTGATGACGGCGGAGTAAGCTTCTCGGTAGGACGGGTCTCCAGGCCCGTCCTGATACAATTCTCGTCAGGACGGGACTGGAGTCCCGTTCTACAAACGCCAATCGTTTAGGATGAACCGGACGTTCAAGAGCGTTTTGCGTTTGTAAAGCATTGCGGCACACGATTGGTCTTACGAAATCACAAAAAACAACTCTTCAGGCGAAGACATCATGGCACAGGCAATAGTTGATCCGGGCGAACTTCGACGCTTTGCGCAGATGCTGCGGCGATTTAACGAAGAAATCAATGAAAAGACCGCAGCCGTCGCGGGTCAACTCAGCCATCTCGGCCAAAGCTGGCGCGATCAGGAACATCTGAGGTTTTCGGAAGAGTTCATCGGCAACATGAAAGCACTCAGCCGGTTTACGGAATCGAACGAACAGTTCATCCCGTACCTGCTCAGGAAAGCTCAGTTGGTCGAAGAGTATTTGCAGCAGCAGTAGGCGACAGGAACGGCGAGCGGCATGCGACAGCTTGCCGGTACGATGCGATGCAATTGCCCGCGCAATTCCAAGCCCGGTTGCGTCGCAAAGTCACAATGTACCGGTGGGCTGACGCCACACCGCTCGCCAGTGAACTACTTTAACTGCCATTGTTCATCAAAGAAATCCGCTGCGATCACTTTGCCGGGCCAGACACTGTTCGGTGGTGTGTCGAGATCAATCACGGCCCAGTCGGGCAGCATCGGAACCTGGCGAGCGTTGTTGAGGTATGCGTAGTCTCGAAATGTGAAGCTGCTGTTGAGCACGACGTAGCGGTTCAGATTCAGCGGGTTCGGATGAATCAGAATCGGAGCATGGTTCTTTGCGTCGTAAGATTTTTCGCCGACTGTAATCTTGTCGGCCGTCCATTGAATTGGCAGCTTGTCGGCGATCTTCGCCAGCACGCTGTTGGACTTCGGATCACCCCACAGCACGATGTTGGATGACTGGATCATCTCGTCGGTCAGATCGACGTCATTGATGACTCTCGCGTCACCTCGGAAATGTCGACGCCAGTGTTCGATGGCTCGAGTCAGCTCGGCCTCCGCCCAGTTGCCAACGGCTTCGTTGGCGGCCGTGCCGGTGGGGCGAACGAAGATGAAGGAATCCATGAAGGCGTCGTCAATCGGCCCCTGGAGGTTGTGGCCTTTAAACAGCGAAGGACCAAACGAAGGATTTAGTGATTGCCATTTACGTTCGGAAAATGCGATGCGAGCGACAATCGAACCATCAGACAGTGGCCCTGGAATCTTGAATGACGTATGTTGTCTCGAATCACGGAGTTCTTCCGAAACCAGAACCTCAATTGTCTTCGCCTCTGAACGTAACATCGCCGGAACATCGGCAGGCAACATGTTTATCGTTAGGTCGGAAATGTTTTTCAATGTCAATCGAATCGCGGGTGGTTTGATTTGCACATTCGCCCCAGTGCCACCAAGTCCGCCTCCGGGACGCGGCCCCCATTCCGCCGGCAGGAAATCGGCATGAATCGTCGCCTCGGTCCAATGTTCGCGCAATCCGTTTACAGTGATCCATCGCATTTTGTTGTACTTCAACGACTGCGTGGTAAACCTGATTTCGTTCGGGACCAGCGTTCGGCCTTGAGTTGCCAGGGAGTCGAGGCTTTTAGAAACGAGTTCCTTTGAAACTTTGTCAAACCTGTGTCCCATCCCTGCACCGACAACGTGCCGGAGATGAATCGGCGGATCAAGCTCCGCCAATGCCTTCTCCATCACATCGGCCGCTTGCTTTTGTGAGTCATTCTCGCCGCTGTACGCAATCGTTGGGCAATGAGTCAGATTCAACGCCCACTTGTCGCAGTCGTAAAGATTCCACAGTGTCTGCTCCCAAGGCGTCGGCTTCAGTTCTTCCTTCTGAAACACTTTCAGGAACTGCGGTGTTTCAGAAAAGCCTGCACCGGGATTCGCGGCGAACCAGCGATCGGAGTAGTGCGTCGCAAACTGCCAACAGGCTGCTCCGCCCATTGAGAAACCTCGAACGCTGATGCGGTTTTCGTCGATGCCGTAACGCTTCTGAACATCCTCCAAAGATTCCAGAACATCGACTTCGCCGGCGAACTTGAACGCGTTGCAGTAGCGGCCATACGGATGCAGCATGATGGTGTGATCCGGAGTGAACTCGCCGGGGCTCTTCATGTGTTCCCAGAGAAACTTCACTTCGCTCAGCTTTTCACCTCGCCCGTGAAACCAGATGTCGCAGCGAGACGGTACGCTGTGATCGATGGCATACGTTGGCGGAATCACCAGGCCATACGGCTGCACGGTGTTGTCAATGCGGCTGATGTAGCCTCGCACGACAAGCCCCTTTTGAGTCACCCATTCGGGCTTGCCCGCCAGCAACTGGTCGGCTCGCTTGATGCCTTCGACAAGCAGAGCATCGGCTTTGTCAAACTCCTTGACGTCGAAGAATTCCTGATAGTCCAGCGCACAACGAACGGCTCGTTCAAAGATCATGACATCAGGCAACAGAGCAATCTTCGACGCATCTTTGGAGGTCTTGATCGTCTCGATCTTTTCCTGAAGCTGGCCTAACGCACTTCGCATCGCGGCCGCTCGATCATCCGGCACGGCGACGCCGAGTTCCGGAACTCGGCGAACATTTTCAGGAATGTTATCCTGCAATCCGTCAGCGCGGGCAGGAACTAAAACGCACGTGACAGACAGTATGATTAGAGCAAATCTAAACGACTCAGTGGCAGGTTTTGACATTAAACAATTCCTTGGTTATTCCCTCGTAGCTCGACCCTCCAGAGTCGAGAACCCTTGGGAATGGCTCGACTTTGGAGAGCCGAGTAGCGGCGAAAGTTCTCGACTCTGGAGAGTCGAGCTACTCAGTTTCTCGTTATCACTTCATGCAAATTCAGAATGGTACGTGCCACGCTGGTCCATGCGGCGAGTTCTGGTTTAGGAAGATCTTCGGCCGCTGGTTTGGCTCCCACTGACAACACTTCCGCAGCAGAGGCAGGATTAGCTTCGTATTCGGCAAGATGCGACTTCAGCAATTGTTCCAGAACCACAAGTTCCTCGGCAGTGGCCGCACGCGAGACTGCTCGGCGGAAGGCGAAGTTCAATCGATCCGAGGTCGCTGGACCGCCTTGACGAATGGTCATTTCTGCCAGCGCGCGAGCGGCTTCGACGTAACTTGGATCGTTGAGCAAGACCAGCGATTGTAAAGGAGTATTCGATCGGGCTCGATCTGCAGTACACTCTTCTCGGTTAGGTGCGTCGAATGCCAGCAGACTTGGATGCAGATATTGGCGTTGCCAGTGCGTATACAATCCGCGACGATAAAGTTTCTCGCCGGCATCGTTCTGCCATTCCCGCGTCGGAAAATTCAAGTATGCCCAGTAACCCGCTGGCTGATAGGGAAACACGCTCTTGCCGCCAACGGAATTCACAAGTAACCCGCTGACTGCCAGTGCATTGTCACGCACAAGTTCGGCATCAATACGAAACCGCCCCTGTCGCGCGAGCCAGCGATTGTGCGGATCAGCTTCACGCAGTTTTTGGTCGGCCAGCGAAAGTTGCTGGTAGGTGTGACTCATCACGATCGCTTTGATTGTGCGTTTGAGGTCCCAGCCGTGACTGCGTAAATCATCCGCCAGGAAATCAAGCAACAACGGATGACTCGGCCATTCTCCCTGAGCACCAAGATCATCAAGTTTGCGCGAGAGACCTGCACCGAAATAGATTTTCCAAAGTCGATTCACCACCACCCGCGAAGTGAGTGGATTTTCCGTTGAGACAATCCATTTCGCCAGATCCAGTCGATTCAGGCGTTGATCTGCCGATGGCCCCTGCGACAAGGCTTCGGGGAATGCAGGTGTGACTTCTTCGCCGCTTTCGTCCATCCAGTTGCCGCGCTTCAGGATTCGTACCATGCGCGGTGCGACGGCTTCGGTCACCAGCGTTGAAGGAATCGCAGCATCGAGCTCGCTGCGTTTCTTTTCCTGCTCGGCGAGCTGGTCCCGCACAGAATTCAGCGCCGGCGCAATTGAACGATAAAAAGTCGCCAACTCTGTTTTCTGTGTATCGTTTCGCTGATCTGCAGGGAGTGCAAGGACAGCAATGAGATCTGCCGGTGGAGCATCGGTCGCTTTGATCGGACGCGGCGCTGTGGCAACCGACAATCGAAAACAACCAATGCTGTGGCCGGGGTTGTCGAGATTTTGAGCCATAACGATTTTCAGTTTCGCGCCTTCGCCGAGAGTTAGATCAGCGGCTGTTTCAAAGACAGCAAAATTTGGCCGACCGGCTTGTTCCATGATGGCCCAGCCCCAGGTCTTGCCTTTTTCATCTTTGTCGATGGCCGCTTCGACTGCCCATTTCTTATACGGATTCGCTCCGGCCGCTCCGGTTTGCTCATACGTTGCCGTCGCATTTTGCAACGGGACGGGAATTTCTTCGGCGGCTGGTTTTTCTTCAGCCGACTCTTGATCGTCAGGCTTTGCTGCATCTGATTTCGCTTCAGTTGCAGGAGGAACGACTGTCACGATAAATTCAGACAGCACGAAGTTACCGTTTCCAGCGCGGCCAGGGCCCTTTTGGGGCAGCGAGTCGTCGGTCAGGACTTCCAGTCGCAATGCGGTAACGTTTGCCGGCACGTTCGAAAATGTCAGTTCATAGGTGTCGGTCGCCGGATTCTTGTCACCGACCAGAATCGCACCATCTTGGCGCACCGTCATTTTGGCTTCGCCGAGCGACTTCATGGAATCGGCTGTCAGTTGAGTCCATGGAATTTGCGATTTTTCCCATTCGCTTTGGGCCGTTGCAAGTTCAGGTGTGTCGGTGTTGAGCGTTGATTTAGTTGCGGCAATCTGCTGGTCGATGGCTGCCAGATCCGCAGCTTGTTGTTCGGTCGGAACTTTGACAAACGGCCCCCAGTTGCCGTCCGAGTTGCCGCCTGAATACAGGCCGCGTTCTTTGATGTCTGCAAAGAATGCTTCGAAGCGATAAAAATCCCGTGTGGTGAGCGGGTCGAATTTGTGATCATGGCACTCTGCGCAACCGAGCGTGATGCCCAGCCACGTCCCGGTTGTGTTGCGAACTCGTTCCGCAATGTATTTGGCGAGATATTCCTTATCCTGGACGCCACCTTCGGCACTCATCATTCCCAGTCGATTGTAGCCCGATGCGATCCGCTGCTCCCGCGTTGGTTCGGGCAATAGGTCCCCTGCGAGTTGTTCGATTGTGAACTGATCGAACGGCTTGTTGGTATTGAACGATTGAATCACATACTCACGAAACGGAGAAACGCTCATCACCTGATCGCCGTGGTATCCAACCGTATCTGCATATCGCACAAGATCCAGCCACCACATGGCGAGTCGTTCACCGAAGTGGGGAGATTTGAGCAGTCGATCGACGACTTTCTCATAGGCGTCCGGTGACTCATCCTGAAGGAAAGCATCGACTTCTGAAACTGTTGGAGGCAGGCCGGTCAGATCGAAACTCAGACGGCGAATCAGCGTCGTGCGATCTGCTTGGGGGGATAATGTAAGATGGTGCTCCGCGAGAGATAGGGTGATATGTTCGTCGATTTGGGCACTTACTGAGTTTCCTTGATCGGCCACAGTTCCGGAGGATTCATGATCCTCGGTTCGAATTGGCAGAAATGCCCAATGCCCTTCGAACTGACCACCTTGTTCAATCCATTTTTTGAGTAACTGGATATCACGTTCGGTCAGCGACTTTCCGGATTTTGCGGGGGGCATTTGGATCTCATCATCTGTTGAGGTGACTCGCTTAAAGAGTTCACTTTCTGCTGGATTGCCAGGCACCAGCGCGCCGGTTTTTCCGTCCGTGCCATGCAGGCCAGCTTGGGTGTCGAGGCGTAGCTCGGCTTCGCGCTTATTCTTGTCCGGTCCGTGGCAGAAAAAGCAATTGTCTGAAAGAATCGGACGAATGTCACGATTGAACTCGACAACATCAGGCAGCGACGCTTTTGTAGAGTCTGAATCCTGAGACCACGCTTGTTCAGGCATCTTTGTCAGAAGCAATAAGGCGGTGATGACAACAAACGCAAATGATGCACGACACATACGGAACCTCGATCAGGAACTTGATGACTGGTCATTCAGGAACAGTCTACCGGTGGCTGGGATGATGCTGCAATGAATGCGGCCCGGGGGGATTCACACACTGGAGGAGTACACACTTTCGCTTGAAGTTCGGGTGCGGTCAACTCAAGCAATAGCAATGGCGGAAATGATCGGTGATATACGGCATCCGTGCTAATCTGCCGCAGGATCATGGATTTGAAAAATCCAGTGAAACAGGCGGACATTTCCAATATGTTGGTGCATAATTCGGGCAACGGCGTCGCCGGCGCGAAACACCCAAGTGCGGTCGCTAACGAAACATGGCCATGTCTAAAGACATGGCCATGTGTGTTTTTGGCATCGAGTGCATGCGGTTGCACTATGCAGCTCGGCGGAACATGTCGTTCATTGGAATCACATCGGCTGGAGCTGCCTCTTTGATCGCCGCATCGATAAACGCTTCAAAGATCTGCAGGTCCAATGCAGACGCTGTGCTGCTCTCTGGATGCCACTGAACACCAAGGCAGAACCAATCGTCTTCGATTGACTCATAGGCCTCGATGACACCATCAGGACAAATCGCACTCACACGGAATCGTGACGACAAATCCTTGCAGGCCATGTGGTGAGCACTGTTCACTCGAACTTCGCCAGGTCCATAGATGCCGTCCAGGCGAGTTCCGGGAACAATCTCAAGCACATGACGAAGATTCTGCTCAACAGGATCGCGATGATGCAGAGCTCGCGGAACATCTTCTGGAATGTGCTGATACAATGTGCCGCCGCACAGAGCGTTGACCAGCTGCATGCCGGATCCAATCGCCAGGATCGGCAGGCGTCGTTTGATGGCCATTTCTGCGACGCGTCGATCAAAGTCCTCGCGTCGCTTTGGCATGACTTTGACCGATGGATGAATATGCATTTTCAGGCGTGTTGGATCAAGGTCCAGATTGCATCCTGAAATCACGACTCCAGTAACGTTCTCCATCATGTGATTCAAGTCGTCGTCGTTTTCGAGCGGTGGCAGCAGCATGGGAAGTCCGCCGGCGGCTGTGATACTGTCGTAGTAGCCAGTGTTAAACCAGCTGAGTGCTGCGCCGTTGTAACGTTCTGGACGAAAGTCTCCGGTGATTCCGACCATTGGTTTTTGAGTGCTCATGAACAGGTTCCCTCCCAGGTAGAGCAATAAACTGAACAATGCGAATTGCAGTGTCTCAGGTGCCAAACGAGGAGGAAGCGAATTGCGACGCGCGGCAGTGGTCGGCAATGCAGTCATCAATCCATCGAAGCAAAATGGAGAAAATCGCAGGCATGGCAGAATCCTTTCCGCAAGAACGCAACCGATTCCTTCGGTTGGCTGATAACAGACGGCAAACAAGTCACCGTCAAATTCAAACAGACTTTAGCCCCCTTCAGGCTATGTTCTCGCTGATCAAATCCAAATAATCAGCGAGCGACGGGCGGAACATTAGTCAAGCCCTCTTCGTTTGTAAATCAAATCGCTGATTTTGTATTAAAGTTCCTCTTCTATCACAATATCTTGTATCTCGACGCTTATTCTCTTCTCCTTGTACACCGTCAAACTGGAGTCAATGCCGAGCACTTGATGTGCGTCCCGCTGGATGCTCTCAAGATATTTCATCAGCGATTCATGAAGATTCTTTGCGAACTTTTGCGCTTTGAGTACCTCTGAAGTCTGATCAAATATTGTCTGATCGCTGACTTCGTTTTGATCAAGTATTTTGCTGGAGGCCCTTAAACTACCGAGCTTTGGAAGTAATCCAACCTGCAGGTGATCGCATAGCTCCCGTGCCAGAAGTTCAGCCTTGGTCAGGCGATCTGCCAACGGCAGATTGTCAGGGTTTTCAATTTGCATTCGCTTTTCCTTTGCCGTGAACCAGTGTCTTCCGCGGATATTACAACAACACTCGTACACTCTTTTCAAACGAAGATCCTCAAAAACAGTGGAGTTCGCGGTAAGCAACTTTCCGAATTGACAGTTGCGTTCATGGCCGATCATTGCAACAGGCGCCATCCGACTCATGAGTCACATGGAAGATTGTTTGCACTTCAGTATACTTCTTCCGAAGAATTGCCTGAGATAACTCAGCGAATTTATGAATGAACTCACTACCAAGGACAAACGGAATGGCAGTGCCACAGGTTGAGGCGGGAAAAACCAGAATTGGCTGGATCGGAACTGGGGTGATGGGGTCCAGCATGTGCGGACATCTGATCAATGCAGGCTTCGCTGCTACCGTCTATTCTCGAACGAAACAAAAAGCAGACGCACTGGTTGCCAAAGGTGCAAGATGGGCTGCTTCGCCAAAAGAAGTCGCTGAGAACTCTGACATCATTTTTTCAATCGTGGGTTTCCCTGCCGATGTGCGCGAAGTCCTGCTCGGTGCGGAAGGCGCACTGGCGGGTTCGAGGGCTGGTTGTGTTCTTGTGGATATGACAACAAGTCAGCCGTCGCTGGCGGTTGAAATCTACGACGCTGCCAAAGCGAAGGGCGTGCACAGCGTTGACGCACCGGTTTCTGGTGGAGACATTGGCGCTCGCAATGCAGCCTTGTCGATTATGATCGGCGGTGATTCTGAAGTCGTGACCGCGTTGCACCCGGTCTGGGAGGCCATGGGGAAAACCGTCGTGTATCAGGGAGGTCCAGGGGCTGGTCAGCATACCAAGATGGTGAATCAGATTCTGATTGCAACCGGCATGATTGGTGTGTGTGAAGCATTGCTGTACGGTTATCGGTCCGGACTGGATCTTACGACGGTGCTGAAATCCGTGTCCAGCGGCGCGGCGGGAAGCTGGTCTCTGTCGAATCTGGGCCCACGCATTATCGACAACAATTTCGATCCAGGATTCTTCGTTGAGCACTTCATAAAGGACATGGGGATCGCCCTGGATGAATCCCGTCGAATGGGATTGTCAATGCCGGGTTTGGCGCTGGCTCAACAGCTTTATCTCGCAGTAAGGGGCCAGGGATTTGGACGCAACGGAACACATGCCCTCTTGCTGGCATTGTCCCAGATGTCCGGCATTGATTGGCGGAAACGCAGCTAGAATCAACCATTCCAGCTATGAGATTGGACAGCTTTTTCCCTCATGCGGCAGCATGATGTCCACCCATGGAATTGTGCTGCCATTTCTGTATATTGCTGCAGTTCCTGTGAGTTTTAATTCCTGTTTTGCTGAATAAAGAACAAAGTCATGGCGCGTCGTGGAGAAATGTTTGAGGGGTTGTCTGTTGCGTTGGTTTCCCCTATGCACAGTGATGGATCGCTGAATGAGGAAATGCTCCGGACTTTGATCGATTTTCACGTCGAAGCCGGAACAGACACTTTGGTGCCGGTTGGAACAACAGGCGAAAGTCCGACATTGACGCATGATGAGCACGAACGCGTCATCTCCATCACATGTGAACATGCCGCTGGCCGGATCAAAGTCATGGCTGGTACAGGGTCGAATAGCACAGCAGAAGCCATTCGCCTCACCGCATCTGCGAAGCGCGCGGGCGCGAACGGAGCGTTGATGGTAACGCCATATTACAACAAGCCGACTCAGGAAGGCTTCTTTCAGCACTACCGAGCGGTTGCGGAACATGTTGATCTGCCGATCGTGCTTTATAACATTCCCGGCCGAACAGCCAAAAACATGGAACCGGAAACGATTTGCCGCGTTGCCGATGCTTGCCCAAGCGTGGTTGCAATTAAGGAATCTACCGGGTTGATGGATCAGGCGTCGCAGATTCTGGCGGCTTCAGACCTGACGTTGCTGTCGGGGGACGATAGCCTGACCTTGCCACTCATGTCATTGGGGGGCAGCGGGGTTGTGTCAGTGGCCGGCAATATCGTGCCAAAGGACATCAGAGCCATGGTAACGGCATTTCGGTCCGGTGATGTTTCCGGGGCTCAGATGCTGCATTACAAACTTTTTCCGCTTTGCCGGGACATGCTGGGCTTGTCGACGAATCCAATTCCAGTCAAGGCTGCGATGAAGCTGATTGGAATGGATTGCGGTGACGTTCGATTGCCATTGACGCCACTCACAGACTCTCAGCAGGCAACGCTGAAGACGACATTGCAGCGATATGGTCTGTTGTAACAATGCCCTGCTGTAACAAGGCCTGCGGGTGCCAGGTTTCAATGCGGGAATTGGAATACCCTGATTGTTGTCCTCGCGACACAAGGCCATCGGACCGGATGCATCGTCGCGAATACGAACGATTTGCCAGCTGTGCCCGTCAACTGAGTTGAATCGCCGCGCCAATTGTGTCGGTTTTGACGGATGAGTCTGTTGTGGCAGCCATTGCGAATCGTTGTTTTCCAGAAACATTCCCGCAAAGGCACAGCTGTGACATACCGTTGAGTTAGCGATACCGCGTGGTATCACGAATTCACTACATATTGCTTCCTGCGACCGTATTCGACCTGCGCAGATTCAAATTCTCCAGGCGAGATTGCTGAAGCAACAACGATTGTCGCTCACCGTGTCCACTCTAACTTCCACTCTGCGCAGCTCGGGTATGTCGATTGACAGCCTGACACCAGCAATACCGACAGATACCAGCGGTGTTCTGACGCGGCTGCTGGCGTTATCCGAAAGCGCCAGAATACAGAAGACATCGGGCTCAGAACGACAGATCATGCCTCGTGATTTGATGACGCTTCTGTTGCGATGCATGAAGCTTCAAGATCCGGCATCATTAACGCACGCCCAGCGAATTGCTGCAATTTCCAGTGGTGTCTCAAAGCTCCTTGGCTGGGATGACGAACAACGCAAAACCATTGAAGTTGCATCCCTGCTGCATGATGTTGGAAAACTCGGCGTTCCCGAACATATCCTGCGGAAACCCGGAAAACTAAGCAGTGAAGAACATGATTTCGTCCTGATGCATCACCATGCTGGCGTCAATCTGCTGCAGGCCATGCATACGGACCCATCGGTTGTTTCAATGCTGACGATGCTTCACGAGGACTTTGACAGCGCTGGAATCATGGATGGTGAAAACGGACCGCAACTCGGAATTTCGCTGGGTTCGCGCATTCTTGCAGTATCTGATGCTTATGATTCCCTGAGTTCACCGAAAGCATACCGACGAGGGATGACTCACAAGGAGATCATGAATATCCTTGAAGAGCAATCCGGCAGTCGGTATGACGGCAACGTTGTACGCACTCTGAATCGCTGGTTTGAAAGCGAAGGGGATACGCTGTTCCGTTATGGAGATGCGCTCCAGCAGCAGGAACATGTACCTGAGATCAGCCAACAGCAACGCAATGAAATGGTGTTGATTGCCCAATTCATCAATGTGCTGTATCAATTTCAGCAACTTTACGACGGCTACTATCTTGTCGATTCCAATGCGAACTATTGTATTTGGAGCGACGGAATGCCAGGCATTACTGGCCTGACGGTCCAGAGCGTTCTGGGACGCACGTGGCAGCCAGTTGATGTGCAGCTTCAATCGCTCACGGACACTCAACCGGCTCCGGAAACTCGTGAGTCAACGATGCTTGGCCAGGCGTTGCGGAACGGTCGCTCTCTGTTTGCCACGCGTTTGTGTCGAGTCAGCGAATCGGCGCCCTTCGACTCTTCTTGCAGGCGTTTGA
>JANOZG010000817.1:0-4218 GCA_031429275.1 Planctomycetota bacterium | reverse complement strand
TGATGAACAAGGCGCTGGAAATCATTGAAGCTCGCTGGCTGTTTGGGCTCGACGCTGACAAAATCAGCGTTGTGATACATCCTCAATCATGGATTCATTCTTTGGTTGAGTTTCAGGATGGTTCTGTGATCTCACAGAATTCTCCACCGGACATGCGGTTGCCAATCCAGTATGCTTTGTTGTTTCCGGATCGTCCGGAAAGCCCGGCACGGAAGACTGATTGGACTCAACCGCAAACATTAGAACTAATCCCGCCCGATCTGGACGCCTTCCCGGCGTTGCGGCTGGGATTTGAAGTGGCAGCTCAGGGCGGTACCAGTGGTGCTGTGTTGAATGCTGCCAACGAAGTGGCGGTCGCTCGGTTTTTAAATCGGGAACTGCCATTTCATCAGATCACATGTGTCGTTAACGATATTTTAAACCACCATGAATTCGATGCCCAGCCGTCACTTGAGCAGTTGCTTAAAGTCGATCGACTGGCTCGGGAGGAAGCCGCTCGGTGGAAGACCTAGCTTTTCAATTAGTCGCCGCGATCGATCTCGGCGGATTGTTTACAAAAATTCTGAACGTAATGTCTGTAGCTCTGGGCCTGGGACTCGTGATCTTCTTTCACGAACTCGGACACTTTGCCGTGGCCAAGTGGTGCAACGTGCATGTCGAACGCTTCAGCATCGGCATCGGTCCGATTCTGTGGAGTCGCCAAAAAGGTGAAACGGAATACGCTCTTTCAGCGCTGCCGTTTGGTGGCTATGTAAAGATGCTTGGTCAGGACGACATGGATCCGAATCAAATGACCAGCAGCGAGATCGCTGAAAACGCGCGATCGTATTCAGCGAAGTCCGTGCCGCAACGGATGGCGATCATTTCGGCTGGCGTCATCATGAACGTCATTACGGGCTTCATGTTCTTTACGATTTGCTACTGGTACGGTGTTAACGAACCGTCGCCCGTGGTTGGTCGTGTCATTCCGGGCTTTCCTGCATGGACGGCGGGAATGAAAGAAGGCGATCGAATCGAATCGATCAATGGTGAATCCATTCGCAGCTTTGGCGATGTCTTTGAAGCGATCGTCCTGTCCACGGGTGATGTACGTTTACAGGGCAAGCATGCGGATGGTGCAGCGTTCGATTTGAAATTAACGCCGGATCTGGGTGCGTCTGGTCGTTCAGTCGGAATCGGACCAAGTCAGACGAATACTTTGAGCAAGGATATTATTGATCCAGAAATGATCGCACTGGCCGGCTTTCCGTCTCGACAGGCAAAACTTGTAAGCGGTGCGGGCGAGATCGCTGAACCAGCTGCCGAGGCAAAGGCTCCGGAAGCGAAGGCAGAAGAACCAACGGCTGCGGAGGCGAAAACTGCGGAAGGGGAAGCTGAAGAAAAGTCACAAGTCGCCACACCTGATACAGCAGAATCCAAGTCCGATACAAAAGTAGCGGAGCCAAAATCTGCTACGCCGGCGACCCCGAAAACGCCGTTTCAGCCGGGAGATAAGCTTATCGCTTTAAATTCCGAGCCAGTGAACAACTTCGTTGATTTGCATCGCCTGACCGCAAAGTACGCGTCTAAGGAATTGATTTACACATTCGAACGTACCGCAGCCAGCGAAGATTCAAAGGTTCCGGGCAAGACATCGGAAGTGAAGATCAGCGTGCCGCCAGATACTGTACGGTCGATCGGATTGTGGATGGCCATGGGTCCGGTAAAGGCGATTCGGACGGATTCCATCGCAGAGAAGGCGGGCCTGAAAGTCGGTGACGTGATTCTGTCTGTAGACGACATGGTGATGGGCACGGATTACGATCCAGTTCGACTGCCGACATATTTTTCTGACAATGCTGGAAAAGAAGTCAGAATCAAAGTCAGTCGTCAGGCAGCAGCCGCTCCGGAAGAGCATGAATTGAAGTTGACTCCCTCTGACGATCCAGGCTGGATTGAGACGCCCGTCTTCCAGACGACTCCACTTTCAATTCCAGCAGTGGGTGCGGCATTTCAAGTGTCCCCATATATCGCGAAAGTTGTGCCAGGCTCCGAAGCCGAGAAGACTGGCTTATTCGCCAAGGATCAGAAGATCACAAAAATTGAACTGATTGATCCAAACCCTGAGTCAAAGGACACACCTCCTTTGCTGAACCTGGACGAACTTGAAAAGAAGCAGCCCGGTACGAAAGCGGATATCAATTGGGCGTGGGCTTTTAATGCCATTCAATCCTATCCGGATCGACAGATTCGGATCTACTTCAACGACGGCAAAGAGGACAAAGCTGAGCTGTTGAAGACTGTGGAAAAGGTGCCGGACTGGTATCGCTGGATCCGAGGCATTGATGGCTGGGAGTCTTCTGTTGATTTTCAGAAAGGCGATTCTTTCGGTGAAGCGACCGAGCTTGGCTTGCGTAAAACTCGTAAGACCGGCATCAACATCTACATGACGCTGCGAACGTTGGTACGTGGTGATTTGCCAGCGGACTCTTTCAGTGGCCCGGTGGGAATCTTGTCTATCGGCTACAAGGTCGCCAGTCAGGGAACGACTGATCTGTTGTTGTTTTTAGGCTTCCTGAGCATCAATCTGGCGATTCTGAACTTTCTGCCAATTCCGGTACTGGATGGCGGACATATGGTGTTTCTGATCTGGGAAGGCGTGACACGGCGCAAACCAAGTCCACGTGTGATCGGATACGCCCATGCAGCGGGGCTGTTGTTTATTATTTCACTGTTCATGTTTGTGATGTATATCGACTTGTTTGTGAACAAGTTTGGTAACGTGTTTAAGTAGTAGCAGATGCCAGATTCCGCCGAACAGTTTCCCTACACTCGTCTGCGCCGCAATCGTCGTACCGAATGGTCGCGGCGACTGGTCTGCGAAAATCAACTTACGGTCAGTGATCTCATCTGGCCCGTGTTTGTTGTTCCCGGTGTGAATCAGCAAATCCCTGTCGCATCGATGCCCGGTGTGACGCGGTATTCAATTGATTTGCTGCCAGGCGAAGTTCGGAAAGCGGCGGATCTTGGGATCCCAGCGATCGCCATTTTTCCTGTGACGCCGTCGGAACTGAAAACACCGGACGGCGAAGAATCCTGCAATCCGGACAACCTGATCTGCGGTGCGATGCGAGCGATCCGCGATGCTCAGATTCCGGTCGGGCTGATCGCTGACGTGGCACTTGATCCTTATACGACTCATGGCCAGGACGGACTTGTTCGGAAAGGTTTTGTGGTCAACGATGAAAGCGTGGATGCTCTGTGCCGCCAGGCAGTGATTCAGGCCAAGGCTGGCTGTGACATCATCGCACCATCTGACATGATGGATGGTCGCATCGGTGCCATTCGAAGTGCCCTTGATTTTGCTGGTCATCAGGACGTGCAGATTATGGCCTATTCAGCGAAGTACGCGTCGGCATTTTACGGTCCGTTTCGCGATGCTGTTGGGTCTGCGAAGAATCTCGGTGGAGGTGACAAACGCACTTATCAAATGGACCCCGCAAATTCCGATGAAGCGATTCGCGAAGTGGCGATGGATATCAGCGAAGGTGCGGACATGGTCATGGTGAAGCCTGGCATGCCGTATCTGGACATCGTACGGCGTGTAAAGGACAAGTTTGGCGTGCCGACGTTTGCGTATCAGGTCAGTGGCGAATACTCCATGATCGCCGGAGCCGCCGACAACGGCTGGCTCAACCGCGAAGCGGCGATGCTGGAAAGCCTGCTGTGCTTCAAGCGGGCGGGCTGCGACGGCATCCTGACCTATTTCGCGCCTCAGGTCGCGGAGTTTCTGGCGCGCGCGGACTGATATTCGCCGAACTCTTGCAACATGATACGTCCCGCAAATCATGTGAATGGATGCCTTGTTGCTTCGATAAGCCTTGCATCTGGCTATTTCCCCGCAAGATCGGCGGTTTAGCGCGCATATCGTTAGTTTCGCACCCCATCTCGGCACGCCACCGCCCATCAAGTAGTTGCAGCGATGACAACGAAATGGAAACAGTCTATATCTTGTAGCAAGCGGGGCGCAGACCCCGATATGTCAGGCGAGCAAAAGGTAACAGCATGAGTATCACATCCAGACGATCCTTTTTGGGGGCGGCGGGCGCGTCGCTGCTGATAGCCACCGCCTGCGGCAACGGCGTGGGCAGCGGCGGCGGCGCGCAGATCGACGCCCGCGTCGATGCGACCCGCGATTTCCTGTTCAACACCTATCCCGGCACCCGCGATCTTGCGAAC
>JANOZG010000816.1:0-3704 GCA_031429275.1 Planctomycetota bacterium | reverse complement strand
GGACTCAATGGCTGCCAGTGACCAGCTTGCCACATTTTCGACTTGCGCAGCACCATCGGTCGTCTGCAACGATTCGAGCGATGAACTTGTGTCGAAGTCTGATGCTCCAACAAGCCGGATTTCGGGCGTTGGAAGTTGAGTCGAAGAACTGTTCTCAGCACGGCACGGTGCATCCGCAGCAGTGACTTCCTGAGCTTGTGTTGAAGGGACATCGCTCACGCCGGATCGATGGGATGTTGGCGTGTTGTCCGACAGTAAGAATGAGGTTCTTGAGGAAGCACAACCGGAGGCTAAGAACGCGCTGCTGCAATGGATCCAGCGATCAATGGCCGGATTGAGTGAATAAATGCAGTCATAACGGACATCCTTGTCGAAAAACGTCGCGCAGGATGATGCTTCGCCCCGCAGCCAGTGGAATCGACATTCCAGCCGGGACCAAGCCGATGACAAGTAAGGAATCGACTCGGTAGAAACGAGGCAAATGTCCGATGATCGTACATCGAGTATCATTGGAGAATTCAACACAGTCAATTCCTGTAACGCTTGCCGAAACGCCTCCTGGAATCGGCAGACTCTGACGTTTATTGAGTGAGATATTGAAGTGAAGTCCGCTGATCGATATGATTCAGCGAAGGTAGGTTGTCCTGTAGATTGAGATAAAATGCGTTTACTCCTTCCAATTCTCCTCATCCCGATGGTGCTGGCCAGTCAAAGCCTTTGCGCCGTGCATATGCACATTGGGACGCATTCGGCGGAATTGGGAAGTCATGCGGGGACCCCGCATTTCCACGCGGAAGCAGGTCACGGTCATTCGCACCGACATGACAGTTTGCACTCGAATGGTCGTGAGATTGCTAAAGATCCACGGCCGGGCATTGAAGAATGCCCCGATCACCACGTGGGGGCTTATTACGTTTCGGATTCGGTAAGTCGAGATACAAATCGCCTTGCCCACGACAAATTGGCCGAGTTATTACTCGCCAACATAATCGGTCACGAATTGACGACGCTTTCACTCAGTTCCTTCTCGATACCGAATGCAGACGGCCTGCGTGATTGCCGCCTGTCTGGCATTGCGCGCGTGCCACTGTTTCTGCGCGATGCGTCGATTCGCTGTTAACTGTTTCTGTGCAGGCTCCGATCTGTGTCCAACAGTCGTGATTGCATGCCGCATGAACCTTCTCAGGCCAAATTTCTTCCCTGAGATCATTGGCTCGGAACTTCTGATCTCCGTCAATTGCTGCCTGATTTGATTCAGCAGCTTTCCACGGCTTCATTTCCGCCACACCCCAGCAAACGCCAAAGGCACTGTGATTTGGGGGGACATTCTCGCCACAGCTCACGAACCGCAAAATAGGTGTATTCATGAAATCATTGAAGACTCTCGGAGCCATTATCTTTGTTGCCGGATTGGCGGCAGTTTTATTTGTGTCGCGAAGCTATTGGAGTGCGTGGCTCTCACCCCGCGCCACTGCACAAAAGAGTGACGACGCCCCCGTTGTGCCGATACAGGAAGCGACAACGCTGAAAATGACCGAGCAGGCTCGGAAAAATCTGGGGCTGGTTTCGAAAGCAGCAAAGCCGCAGTTGTATTGGCGGTCGATTGAAGTGCCGGGCGAGATTGTTGATCGTCCGGGCTTCTCTGACCGAGGTGTGACTTCCCCGGCCGTGGGTGTCGTCACAGAGGTTCATGCATTTCCTGGCGATACCGTGAAGCCTGGCGATAATCTGTTTACGTTGCGGCTATTTAGTGAGTATTTGCAGAACACTCAGGCAGAGCTATTCAGAGCGACTCGCGAAATTCAGCTGATCACGGAACAGCACGCACGGCTGGAAGGACTTGTGAAGTCCGGCGGAATACCTGAAGCCCGATTGATCGAATTGGACAGTCAGTTGCGTCGGCAGAAGACGCTGATTCAATCTTATCAACAGGACTTGCTGACACGCGGGCTCAATCCGGAACAAATCAAGAATGTTGCTGATGGAACTTTTGTTTCCACAATTGATATTGTTGCGCCGCCGGTAATCGATCATTCGAAAAAAGGCGGCGATATTCAGCCCGTCGCGTTTCAATCATTGGGTATCAATGTCGAAGGGCCAGCTTTCGAAGTCCAGGAACTGAATGTCGAACTGGGTCAGCAGGTTCAGGCAGGACAGTTGCTGTCGACGCTGGCCAATCATCAGGCACTATTTATCGAAGGACACGCATTCAAACGCGAAGCGTCGTTTCTGGCGAAGGCGGCTGAAAACAAATGGCCAATTAAGTGTACATTCGCCGAAGACGATCAGATCGACTGGCCAGCGTTCGATCAAACGCTACAGATCCGGCATCTCGCCAATTCCATCGATTCCACCAGTCGAACGTTCAACTTCTTTATTCCACTCTCGAACCAGTCCCGAGCGTACGAGAAAGACAATCAAACATTTATTGTCTGGCGGTTTCGACCGGGCCAGCGAGTGCGCCTTCAGGTTCCCGTAGAAGAACTCAAGGACGTGCTGATCTTGCCATCTTCCGCCATTGTCAGAGAAGGCCCTGAGGCTTATGTATTCCAGCAGAACGGCGATCTCTTCAATCGTCTCGCGGTGCATGTGCTGCACGAAGACCGGCTGCAGGTTGTGGTGGCCAATGATGGAAGCGTGAAGCCTGGCTTGTATCTCGCGCAAAGCTCTGCGGCGTCTCTGAACCGAGTCCTGAAGGCTCAGGCCGCGAGCGGCATTCGTGCCGATGTTCACGTCCATGCCGATGGCACAGTCCATGCTGCGCATTGATTTTGGATTTGTGATTTTCGATTTTGGATTGGAGGGCAAAACGATGGATGAGAACGATCTACGGCAACGCACGAAGCAGTTTGCGCTTCGAGCCATGAAACTGGTGGCAGCGTTGCCGGAGACGGCGATCGGGCGAACCATTGGGAATCAGCTTGTTCGTTCGGCAACTTCGGTTGGGGCCAATTATCGAGCTGCATGTCGCGGGCGCTCAAAGCCCGAGTTTGTCGCAAAACTCGGCATCGTCGTCGAAGAAGCGGATGAATGCGGGTACTGGCTCGAACTGATCATCGACGGCGAATTATTGAGAAGAGATCTCGTCGAGCCGCTCCTTACCGAAGCCAACGAACTCACCGCCATCATGGTCGCCTCCCACAAAACTGCCCAGTCTTCAATCGAAATTCAAAAATCGAAAATCAAAAATGTTTAACGCCGTCATTCGTTTTGCGCTTCGCTATCGCATGCTGGTTCTGGTCATGAGTCTGGCGGTGATGGTCTACGGATCATATCTCGCCACGCAGATGCCGATCGATGTATTTCCCGACCTGGACCGGCCCCGAGTCATCATCATCACTGAATGTCCGGGGCTCGCTACTGAGGAAGTCGAGACACTGGTCACTCAGCCGATTGAAATTGCACTCCTGGGAGCCAGCGGGGTTCAGGCGGTCCGCAGTCAATCGACTGCTGGTTTGAATGTGATCTACATCGAGTTCGACTGGAACATGGAAATTCGTGCTGCACGACAAACGGTCCAGGAGCGGTTGACGACTTTGGGAAGCGTATTGCCGGAGGGAATCCTGCCGCAAATGACGCCGCCTGCATCGATCATGGGGCAAATCGTTGTTGCAGGACTTTACAGGCAACAGGGTCCGAAGGGCGGTGAGCTGTTTCCCGTTGACCGAACAGACCTGATGGCAGAACTGGTCACCGATGACAAG
>JANOZG010000815.1:0-6828 GCA_031429275.1 Planctomycetota bacterium | reverse complement strand
GCCGGATGATTTGATGACCAGAGTTCGCTGCAAGCCGTTGTCAGGGCTCGCTACAAGCGGCATGATCGAATCCGCGATGCTGACGTCATTCCATTGATATCGGAATGCGGGCACTCCGCCGGGATCGAGCGTATATCCCTTAAAATGAAAACCACTGTCGCGAGGTGCCTTGTCCGGCCATTTTTCATCAAGTGATACCAGCGTGGCCATCGGCGGACCAGAGGGCAGTGTCATCACATGGTCGCCCAGCGGCGTTTGATTACCGGGTCCGCGACCTTCCCAATGCTTTGATGCATCAATAAATGCGCCGTGCCAGATTAAGCGTGGCGACATCTGTTCGGCGTCCCATGCGAAGTGCGCTTTTTCCTTGAATCCAACGGCAATGCCGCGTGGCGAAAGGCCTTCAAGGAAGTTGCGATAAATGATTGGACGGTCTACAGGAATCAGTTCGATCGCTTCTTTCATCAGACCGGATGGAATCTTTGCCTGGTTGCCGTCGAGCTGGTACTGCCAGATCGCCTCGATCTGGATGGCAGGATCTCCGTGCAGGATATCTGGGACGACAGACCGTCCGTTCGGCCATGCGGCAGGCATGCGAGTTCCCGGACGATACTTCTGCGGATCGAGCAGATAGCGATGGAACCAATCATGCCTCAAACGTCGCGTCATCGTGGTCATGTCGAGCGATTGAATTCCTGTCGCAGCGTACTTGTCGAATGTGTGACATTTGATACACGACAAAGCCTGATCACCAATCATCAAGCGTGCGTCTGCTTTGATGCGATGATCGGCTTCCGTCATCACGATCGGGGCCACAGATTCCTGCAGATCACTGGCGATCAGACGTGGCACGAGGGAATCTGCAGTTGCATCGCCGAATTTCGGCATGCGAGTCTTCATGTAGGGCCGATCCTTGGCGCCTTCTTTCAGAATTGTCTTAAGCCATGACTCGTTTAACTTATCTCCGGCACCGTCGAGCGCTGGTGGGATTCGGCCTTCGTCACCCATCTCCGGAATCGCGCCGGTGAAGACGTGTGTCATTGGTTCGGAGACGCCGCCAATGCTGCCGCGAGCATGGCATGCGTAACAATTCATGGTGAGCATGACCTGTGCGATTTCTGTCTTCGCATCGGACGCTTTCAACGTAGCGTTCGGTCCACGTGATGCCAGAATCGCCGCAGTGATATCATCTCGCTGACGCGGGCTGAAGGCAAAATGCGGGACGTTGGCAGTTGGCTGTTCGGCCAGACAACCGCCAGTTGTTTTCATGTCGGGAAACTGTGGAGCTTTACCAGTCCATGCAATTCGTTTGTCATCGTCACCAAACTGATGGCAGGCGGCACAACCGAGCGAGGCAAATGCATTGCGACCCTGTTCGATAGACTCGTCTGTGACAGTTTTTTCATCAACTGCTGGTGCCTCGGTGGCTTCTCGTTCCAGTGTAACCAATCCTGCGAGCGGCTGACGCGGCAGCTTTTTACCGTGGATTTCTACTTCGAGTTCCTCCTGACCTTGATATTCAAAGTATTCAACAACGACTTCATGGGGGCCAGTTGTCAGAGTCTTGCGGCCATCGCGAAATCCGCCCGGATGCACGCCGTCGTTATCGACAACAAGTTCACCATCGATCAGCAGCTTTGCACCGTCGTCAGAACTCAGAAAGAAACGAAATTCGCCGTCCGATGGAATCTGCACGTAGCCGGTGAATCGCAGTCCAAACGTATCGATTGTGGGTGACACGCTGACGGAGAAGTCCGTAGATTCACCGGAATCCTTCGGCGTCAGTTGAGAAAAATCGGGTACCTTCTGCCAGTCACCTTCGTAGTAGTCGTAGTGTATGTTGGCTTTGACTTTAACGTTTTTCAGAAGATAACTGGCGATGTCGCGAGCCTCTTCCGGCTTGAGATTCAATGCGGGCATTCTTCCTGACGGCCGTACAGCATGCGGATCCTGAAGAAATGTAATCAAGCTGGCGAGCGTATATTTGTCGTCCAGATTACCAAGCGGCATTGCGAAATCAGGGCTTACGTAACTGGCATCAGAAGCTTGTTTCTTCGGCGGCTCGTTGTCGTCATCGTCGTCCTCTTCCGGAGGCGGTGCAAGACCTTTACGAATTGCTTCGATCGCGGCGACTTCCCGCCGGTCCCCGTGACATGCTGCGCAACCGACGGAATGAAAGAGTTCTTCACCGCGTCGTACAGCTCCGGCACTAACACCAGCCGGACGCCATGATGTCCCGCGAGTCAGAAACGCAGCGATCGATTCTGCCACGGTTGCATCGGCTTTGATGCTGGCAATGCTGGGCATCGCAGTGCCGGGTTTAAGAGCCTGCGGATCGTGAATGTACTTCTTTAAATATTCCGCGTTTGTTCGTTCGCCAATCTTTGTCAGGATCGGTGCCTGACGGGGTGCCATGACCTGCCCGGCAAAACTGCCATGGCACGACTGGCAGTTGAGTTCCGAGATTAGAAGTCGTCCTGCATCGACGGAGTTCAAGTGCTCACTGCGAAATCGCTGATATGCCGGCACGACAACTCCGTCAGCAGCAGATGCGGACGTTGCTGCCAGCGATGCGATCAGTGTCAAAAAAAACTGGGTGGGACGGTTCATTGAGAAACACCGTGGTTGCGAGTGATGGCGAGTATTGTTCACGCAGGAAATCAGGAAGATGTGTACGCGTATTTAAGCGGGCTGCGGTTTTTTTTCCATGGCGGCACGAGGAGAAACTGATCCACGAGTCTTTTCGCACAGCTGGCGCACCACGACCGAAGACGCCGCCATTGCAAAAGCGGCGGTCATGAATGTCGCGGTGCCGTAGATAACTCGCCGCTTCTCACACGCATGAGGCGAATCTTCGCGGTGAGGGCAGATGCATTGAAATCCTTTTTCGGCGTCCCATTCCGGAACTTCCGGTGCCCGAACGGCTTCTTCAGAATAGACGACAGGCAAACCGACCTCGCCATCCGTTCCGTAACCGCGTTTTGCCAACTCCTTGCGGATGACTCGAGCCAGCGGATCGACTTTGGTGCGGCTCAAGTCGTCGACGCGAACCTGAGTCGGATCAAGTCTTGCTCCCGCGCCAGTGATGCTGATCACCGGAATGCCTTCCTTGAGACATGTTTCCAGCAGCAAAACTTTCGATGTGACATTGTCGATCGCATCAATGACGAAGTCAGGACGCGGTGTGAGCAGCGCGGCGGATGTTGTAGCATCATAAAACGCCTGCACCGGATCAACCCATGCTTCCGGATGAATCGCGCGAACACGTTCTGCAAGCAATGCGGCCTTCGATTGCCCAACTGTGCCTGGAAATGCCTGCAGTTGACGGTTGACGTTGGTGAGACAAACGTCATCAAAGTCTACCAGCGTCATGCGTCCGACTGCTGATCTCGCTAGCGCCTCAGCCACATAACTGCCGACGCCGCCTAATCCGAAAATGGTGACGTGCGATTGCAGTAGTCTGAGAACGCCATCATTCCCCATTAACCGAACAAAGCGATCCCAACGCCGGTGGATTCTGTCGATGACAGGCGGAAGATCTTCGCGCTGTGGCCGGGCGGTCATGCCAGGCGCAGATTCCCATGCGCGGATTCGATTCTGCTTTGGCAACGCGGCATCCAGCTCAGGAATAGCTGAGCCGTGACTTTCGAGACAGTCATGGCTTTCAGTGCAACAGTGTTCGTCAGTTGGGGAATGCAGCGGAAAGGCTCCGTATGTAAAATGGAAGACGGTGAATCGATAGCGAAAGTGTGACGGATGACATGGCGAGCGGCAAGTGTCAACTTGCCGGCCCAATTGCGATTCAGGCATACGAAGGATTCCGACAACGATCCGGACGTACCAGTTTCGTGGTCGTCACAGGATTATGGCAGGAATAGCAGTCGCGATCGGTGGGCTGACGCCGCACCACTCTCCGAACGCGTTTCGCTACGCATTCAATGGTACAGCCGCTAAACTTCGGCGATTCCTGAATCACTTACCCAGCCCTCGAAAGACGTTGTATGAGATTTTCGCTCTTTCCACGCGATACCGTTATATGGATGATTGTCCTCACTTGGCTGATGACCACCTCGCCGTTGGCTTCAGCTGACGATCCCCCCGGGATCGATCTGCCAGCCACTGACGACGGCCTTCCCGGTGCAGGTCCGATTCGACGTTACGATTGGTTCAAAGACCTGTGGGCCGAACGACACGCAACCTGGTCTAAGCAGGTTCAGCAGGATCAGAACGCGGTCGTTTTTCTCGGCGATTCGATCACGCAAGGCTGGGGCGATGACTTGCATGGCTCGTTTCCTGGCATGAAAGTCGCCAATCGCGGAATCAGCGGCGACACAACGCGCGGGATGCTGATTCGATTGAAAGCCGACGTGCTTGATCTCAATCCATCAGGCGTGGTGATGTTGATGGGAACGAATGATCTTGAAGAAAAAGCTGAGCCGCAGGTCATTGCAGACAATGTGAAGTTGATCGTCGCCGAACTAAAAAAACACAATCCGAAGATTCCGATCGTGCTGTGTCAGGTGTTCCCCAGTTCAGCGACAAAGAGCCGACCGGTGGACAAAATTAAAGAAATTAACAAGCTCTGTGCCGACGCCGTTCGAGGGGATTCACAGATCACTGTACTCGATACGTGGGCATTGTTCGCCGACGATAAAGGCGATGCGAAGGCTGAGGAAATGCCGGACTTGCTCCATCCTAATGAAGTCGGCTACAAAAAATGGGCTGGTGCCTTGCGGCCGGTCCTCGCAACTCTTGGATTCATCGAAACAGAAGCCGACGACTTTCAGCCTGAGTCCGGTTTTGTCAGCCTGTTCAACGGTCATGACCTCACCGGGTGGGGATACCGCGTGACGCCTGAAAAATCGCGTGCAGGGGCAGTGAAGTGGATGGCGAACGATCCGACGGTTTCATGGCCGTTCGTTGATGAGCCCATCAGCTTTGATGGCAAAGCGATGACGCCGGAAGGTCGCTATCTGGCAAAGAACGGTCGTCTGATTGTCCGCACGCCGCCTGAAGGCCGTAAGATTCAGCAGCTTTATACGACCAAGGAATTCAGTGGCAACTTCACGCTCAAGCTGGAATTTCGGGCAACGCCAAACGCTGACAGCGGCGTATTCATTCGCGACCCTCAGTTGCAATGCCGCGATTTTCCGCTCGCAGGTCCGTACAAAGATTTGAAGAACTTCAAGTCGGGAGACTGGAATGAATTGGTTGTTGTTGTGAAAAACGGCACCGCTCATTGTACATGCAATGGCGAAGTCATTGAAGAGGCGATGAAAGTTCCCGCAACCGGCCCGATTGGTCTGGAAGGTGATCGAGGGCAAATGGAGTATCGCCGGATTCGGATTCATCAGGAATAGTTGCTGCAAGAAGGCCATTCTCCAAGAGAAAAATGATAATGTTGCCAATGCGATACATCCTGCTGGCCTTCTGCTGCGGTGCTTCAGCAATTGTTGGTGCTTCGTCGATCGCTGGGGCTCAGGAGCCGTCGGTTCAGTTTTATCGAGCCGTCAATCTGAATGGCCCGGCGCTGGTGATTGATGATCATTCATGGGACGCGGGCGACGCAGACAAACTTCGAATCGAAGGCGGTGCGTTCGATAATCAGAGCGTGATACTGAAACCCGCCACGGACTCAAACCGCGCGAAGATGATTCGCAGCAGTCGATGGGGACAGACGTTTTCTGCTGATCTGTTGAACGTTCCCAACGGCGACTATCAGGTCTTCGTCTACGTTTGGGAAGACAACGATGGTGAACGCTTTTCGATTGCGTTGAACGGCAAGACCGTAGTCTCCGAACACTTCAGCGGCGCGGCCGGAACATGGAAGCGACTTGGTCCATGGCGGACGACGGTGACTGCTGGCAGCATTCAGATTTCTGCCAGCGGCGGCGCGGCGAACTTTTCGGGAATCGAAGTCTGGGCTGGCAACGGTGAGGTGCCTCAACCGCAGGCCGCGCAGTTTGAATCGAAACCGACGCAAGACCAGCTCGCATTTTTCGAAAGCCGTATCCGTCCACTGTTGGTCGACAACTGTTACGAATGCCACAGCAAAGATGCAGCCGAACCGGGTGGCAATCTGCTGCTGGATTCGCGACCGGGTATCGTCAAAGGCGGCTACACCGAACCACCGATCAATCCTGGCGATCCAGACAGCAGTCTTCTGATGCGAGCGGTCGGGCACAAAGAGCCAGATCTCAAGATGCCGCCGGATTCCAGGCTCACTGACGATCAAATTGCCGATCTTGCGACATGGATTCGCATGAAGGCACCGGATCCACGGCTCGAAAATACCGTCGCCGTTGTTCGAGCAAAGACGGAGATCGATTGGGATAAGGCTCGCGACTTCTGGTCGCTGCAACCGATCGCGAAGACTTCCCTTCCGACAGTGAAAGCTGAGTCGTGGCCAGTAAGCCCGATCGATCATTTCGTGCTTTCAAAGCTGGAGTCTGTGGATCTGCAGCCTGCAGCAGATGCAGACAAGCGAACTCTGATTCGTCGAGCGACGTTCGATCTGATCGGGCTGCCACCTTCTCCCGAAGACATCGACAACTTTGTGAACGATGATACACCTTCAGCGTACGAGACACTGATCGATCGCTTGCTGGCAACGAGTCAATACGGTGAACGCTGGGGGCGATACTGGCTGGATGTTGTACGATATTCGGACACGGCCGGGGACAATTCAGACTTCCCAGTGCCGCAGATGTACCTTTATCGCAACTGGGTCATTGATGCCTTCAATCGAGATTTGCCGTACGATCAGTTCGTCCGCGAGCAACTGGCTGGCGATCTTTTGGCGAGCGGTACGGCTGAACAGAAACGAAG
>JANOZG010000814.1:0-10456 GCA_031429275.1 Planctomycetota bacterium | reverse complement strand
CCGGCAAGCCGCTTCTCCACTTGAGCCAGCAGTTTCCCCAAATGTTGATCCATTGAAATGACCTGTTCCTCCATCTCAGTGAAATCGAGATCGATTCCCGCGATCGTTGTGAAGACCCGCAGCACGGCCAGCGATGCTTTTGGAAACGACGACTGTCAGAATGCAACAGTCATGCCTGTGCAGAGCCATATCGCGTAATCCTTCGAATTCCATGGGTTTTCGATTTTTGAACGGCCGAGTCCACCTTGATGCCTCTCAATTCGGATCAGTCTTGTGTGACAATGGGACACACCTGGTCGTTCTGCCCGTTCCAAGGACCGCGGTCCATCGACCTCCTGGCGTCACTGAACGCTCTTCATTCGAGACACCATTCTCAAGTCGGTCGCCCGGATACAGAATCACTCGATTGCCTTCCTCCAGACCTTTCACAACTTCAGCGTCGTTATCGTTTCGATCTCCCAGTTCGACCTTTGTGAGTTTGGCACGGTTTCGCTGGACAACGAAAACGGCCCAATCATCGTCGATACGGAGCAACGCTCCGGTGGGAACCGTGAGCACGCTGTCGGACTCCCATTCCACAATCGCCGCTGCGACACGATAGCGATCACCCAGCGGCGGACGAGATTCAGGAGCGTCGGCAAAATCGATGATCACATTGACTCGTTGCTCTTCAATTCCGAGTGCCGATACTTTCGTAAAGGCGGAAGGCTCAATCAGTCGTACTCGCGCGGCGATTGATTCGCTGCCTCCCCATTGCTCCAGGCATGCTTCGTGCAGTGAATGATCGAATATCAGAGCTTTCCCGCCACCGTGAGTCAACGCCCTGTAGACGCAGTACAGGGCCATGAGAGGCTAGAGTCCTGAAGCCCGGGGCTGCGGCAGTATCGCAAAGCCGATGTACACACAGAAATAGATCGCTCAACTGGTGGCGATGATTCGCCATCGGCCGCGTTTGTCACTCAGAACGCTGATAGGAAACGAAAGCACAATCCGTATCCCCGGCGAATCCACACAACGCGTCCGCCTCCAGACCCCTTCCGATCACTGCTGATCCCAGCCAGCGCAGACATCAATACTGCGATCATCGCCGCTCCTCCCTCCATCGCGCCCAACTGCGTCCTGGATGAGTCCATAATGCTAACCAGAAACAGCGGCAGCAGCGGATAGGCCATCACGCTCGACACATCGGCAAGAAACGTGCCAATCCACCCAGGCGCGAAAGCTTTTGGGATCGAACGTAAAACAAACGCACTTTCCAATCGTGGGTTGAAATTGTTCACTGCCGCCGCCATTCTTAGCCCATGAGCTGTCGCTTGCCGTTTCTTGTGAAATAGCTGCATCGAAAATGCTGGCAGCGACGCCAGACCAGAACTTATCCGAAAGTGCAACAACGTGAAGAACAAGACAGGGAGGATTGAAGCCGCAGGTGACAAACAACGTTTACTGTTGAGCAAGGCTCGCAACAGCTGGCTTGCGAAAGAATTGAAACTCCAACGCAAAAGCCGCTGCCGCATTGTGCTGACCGGCGGTCCCGGTGGAGGAAAGACAACGGCAGCCGATTTGTTTCGACGTGAAATCGGAGAACGCGTGGTCATTGTTCCGGAATCAGCAACCTTGCTGTTTTCCGGCGGGTTCCCCAGAAGTACTCAACATCAGGCTGCTGCGGCCGCTCAACAGGCCATCTATCATGTGCAGCGCCAACTTGAGGACGTGCAATCCTTCCTGTATCCAGATCGCATTCTGCTGTGCGATCGTGGCACTGTCGATGGGGCCGCCTATTGTTCAGAGACTCCTGATGAGTTTTTTAAATCACTGAACACAACCTTCGAAGCAGAATTGTCGCGTTATGATGGAGTGATCTTCTTCGAAAGTGCGGCCGTCGGCGGCCTGACGATTGAAGGTGGGAACCCCATCCGAAATGAGTCTCTGGAGAGGGCTATAGAACTGGATGGCAAACTTCGTGAGCTCTGGATGCACCATCCTCGCTTTATCCTCGTTCGTCACGATGCATCCTTTTTCAAGAAGATCGCACTCGGACTGGCGGAGCTGGATCACATGGTAAATGAGTATGCCGCCGAACGCGCGAAAGAGAATGGAAAACGGCAGTCAAAGTCCTGAACGTCGGAAGACTCACAGAACTGGAATTCCGGGCATCACAATTGCTCGATACTTTGGAAAGTTAGCGATGAACGGAACTCAACTGAATTCAAGTATTTTTCCAATCGCTTCTATGGACAATCAGAAAACAAGGACTTGATCGAGATGACTCTCCAGCTAAAAAAAATTCTGCTCCCTACAGATTTCAGCAAGTATTCGGCCGCCGCAGAGAGCTATGCGTGCGAACTTGTGACAAAGTTTGGTGCGGAACTGCACGTTCTGCACACTCTCGAACAGCATTATTCGTTGACTCCGGAATTTGGATTGGGATTTGCCATGCCCACGCAGATCAGCGAATCGAAAGCTGCGGCTGAAAAAGCACTGTCCGGACTTCTGGATTCAAGCTGGGCGGCAAGTAGAAATGTGATCCATCGCGTGATCGAAGGGTCGCCCAAAACGGAGATCGTCAGGTACGCTCGGTCCGAGAACATTGACTTGATTGTCATCTCAACTCACGGTCGGACGGGTTTAGCGCATATGCTGATTGGCAGTGTCGCCGAAACGATCGTACGCACCGCCAGTTGTCCGGTCCTGACGGTGCGACCGAAAGGTCATCAATTCGTGATGCCGTAGTGCTCGGTCAACCACGGACAGGAGCAAATGTTCGGTTCCCGCTTACTTTGCCTTTTCGGCTCGCGCTGCGCGGACATGGTTGTGGCAATCGAAGCAGCGTTTTGTGGCATCAAGGTATTCCAGCTGGGCAGATGCGAATTCGGACTTCTGGGCGGCTTCGTCCAGACGCTTGACGGCACTGCGAAATGTCTGAGTGTGTTCTCGATAATCCGGGTCTGTCAGGACCTGCCAGACTTCCGCCCTGCTGAGTTCAGTCAGCACCTTCGCGCCTTCATGCACCATGTCTTTATCTTCAACAGTCAGCCCTTCGAGCACCTTGGAGGTTGCCTCAAGTTTTTGCCGCATGGTGAGTTCAACCGGGTTTTTCTTTTCTTTGTCCTGCGCGCTGGCGGACCATGCCAGCCAGCCTGCGACGGTCACACACGCCGCAGACATTGCGAGTTTGGAAACTGTTGACAGTCGGAGAAACGATGCAGTGTTCATCTCAATGTCCTTGTTGTCGATGTTGGGGGAGCCGCTGGGTCTGAGAGAATCAGGAGTCAGCGAGTTGTACCAGTTGCAATAAACGTTCCACCAGCTTTCTCGCCGTGCCGCTGGATGCTGCCCGTTCATTTGGCGGCGGAATAATGGTCGCCGGACTTCGCCGCATCGAATGGGTGACTACATCCCAATCTGCGACCAATGCGTCAAATTGGCGCGCATGTGGATACAGACGCGGGACGAAAGAGCGCGCTTTCGCAGGCATTGATGCAGAGGTATGAGACCGGAGCTTCATAAAAAGGGTCACGAACCAAGAGTGCGCAGCACTCTTCGGGCCATTTGGCTATTGGTTCCGGACCCCGTGTCTTTCTTCTGAGCCTTGAGCCTATGCTCAGCGCGCTCTGCGGAGAATTGCCAACGGACATTTGATTGATTTCAGTGCTTTGTGAATTTGATTGTCTGCCGAAGCAAGCTGGTCATGTCCCAGCAGCGTTAGTGTCGGACGTGATAACTGAAGCTGTCGGATCAACTGTTCCATGGAGGCCACGGGAATTCGGATTTCTCCTGTTCTGTCATCGGCAGACGTTTCACGTCGATCCGAGCCGGATTCGAACGCAGCGCGCAGACTGAGGATAATCAGTTGTTGTCGTCCATTCGCCCCCGCCAGTCCTCGTGCGACTTCGATGACATGTGCTGAGCACGGTGAACCGTCGTCGATCACAAGGATGACGGGGTTCGTGGAAGTCCTGCGAGGCGAGAGATGCAGATTCGCTGTGCCAACCCACGGACTTTCGCTCCAGCCGGGAAGCACAATCTCTGCGTCAGTCTCGGTCGTGATCTGCGAGATACTGCTGAAGCACTGCTGAAACTCCCATAGCAAATGCTGTCGTTGAGCGGCTTCCGAAAGGCGTCGCCGCATATCACCGGCAATTCGCTGAACTCGCTTCTCCATCGACGTCGAAGTAACCGGATAACAGACAGCGGAGTTTGCTCCTATTTCCTGCGTACACGACAGCGCCGCGCCGCGTATCAGACGATTGTCCTGCGAGAACACCGCCAGCAACTCAGCATGCTGCCGTGACGCCAGAAGAACAGCAGCGGGAAGCAGTCGGTCCAGCGGAGAAAAAGCATCAATGGCGAGCAGGATCGTGGGCATGTCAGAAACCTTGACTTGTGAACAAATTTCAGTGCAGGTGGGATGGCAATCGTCTCGCCGCATTCGCGGTTATTCAATCCGTTTTCTAAAGTCCGTTGCCGATCTCTATGAATCTCTGTGGTCGTGGTCAGCTCCGAATTTCATTCGCAAGTCCGTCAGCCGCTTCAGTCGAGCAGCCACAAGGGCATTGATGCTGTTTGGCGGATAAACTCCCTGCTCATCCGCCTTGCCAGCGGAGACTCCTGTCAGGATCTCGATGGCCTGATCAATATCTGAAAACGTCTGGACAAAGAACTTTCCGGATTCGACCGCCTGCACGACCTCGTACCGCAACATCAGATGATGGCGATTGCTTTCGGGGATCAACACCCCCTGATCTCCGGTCAGTCCTCGATCTGCACACACCTGAAAGAAACCTTCAATCTTCTCATTCACGCCGCCGATCGGTTGTGACTGACCGTGTTGATCCATGGACCCCGTCACAGCAATCCCCTGCCTGATCGGCACTCCGCTCAAAGCTGACAACAGTGCGCAGGTCTCTGCGATGGAAGCGCTATCACCGTCGATAAGCCCATACGATTGCTCAAAGACCAGGCTTGCGGCAAGTGACAGCGGCTGCTCCTGAGCAAATCGATTCCCGAGAAAAGCAGCAAGGATCATCACACCCTTCGAATGACTCGGGCCGCTCAATTCGACTTCTCGTTCAATATCGATCACATCACCCCGCCCGAGTCGGACTGTGGCCGTGATCCGGGACGGCTGACCGAATCGAGCATCCGCCATCTGCAGCACCGACAGTCCATTGACCTGAGCAATTTTCGCTCCGGCTGTTTCGATCAGAATTGTGCCACGTTGGATTTCGCTGTTATCGATCAACAGATTGACCTTGTATTCAGAAAGCACAAGAGCCAGCGTCGGTTTCGCTTCCAGCGGTATCTCTGGCGACTCTTCGACCTGATGAAACTCGTTGACTCGTTCCAGAATGTCCTTCTCCATTGCCTGCAGATAGGTCGAAACCGGTAGGACGTCCGTGTATTCTTTCTTGATCTGGGACAACAGATGTCCGATCGCGTGCTGCAGCACATCGCGCCGCAGCGTCTTCACTCGGTCGCGAAACAACTTCTGCCGCCAGGGAAGTTGTTCCACTATCGATTGCAGGTCCTTTTGCAGACCTTCGATTGTGGCTTCGATCCGTTTTCGTTCGTCACGAGACAGTTTGTCGAATTCGGGCGGTTCAAGCACCTTTCCGTCCCGGGCTGGTGCAAGAACAAATCCGCCGGGAGTCCGCAACATCTGGACTTGCAGGGTTTCGGCTTTGTCGGACAACGCCTGAAACTCCGTGTCCTGTTCCGCACCCACTTCATGTTCCATCTCAACGAGTCTGGCCCGATGTTCTTCACTTTCGAGAGCGGCGGGGATCGCATTGGTAAGTTCTTCGATCAATTCATCAACGTCATCACGAAAACGGACACCCGAACCGGGCGGCAGCGCAATGGCCAGCGGGTGACGCAGATCGCTGAAGTTATTGACATAACACCTGTCTGTGGGAGTTGTCTGCTGTGCCGCGCGTTCGCCAAGGCAGCGTTCGATGACGGTCTGTTTGCCGGTCCCCTGCGGCCCCAGTGCGAAGATATTGTAGCCTTCGCTGCTGCCGGTGGCACATCAGCGTGTCGCTTGAATCAGCCGCGACACGCCCGCCGGCTTTTGTAGTCGAAGGCATTCGAAACACAACCGAGGCTGGCGCCTTTTTCGAAACATGTGGCCCTGGAAGAGCATGCTTAATGTGTCAGTCGGCAAGTCTTGCGTCAGTGGAGTACTGCTATCAGCACACTGCCTGCGATGACGAGGATTCCGAACAGAATTGCGATCCGCACAAACAGCTTCCGATGCCCGAGCATCGCGACGAGTCCCGCTTTGAAGATCAGATTTGCGATCACTGCGGAGAAAATCACCTTCCAGCCAGTTTCCGCAGTAAGCCTTCCCTCAGCGACCATGCGAGAAGTGGAAAGTGTAATCGCATCCATATCCGTTAACCCGGAAAACACGGCCACCACAAACAGGCCACTCTGTGCGAAGTGGGTTTTGGTTGCCGCGACCGCAAACAGAATGATTGCGTAGAGTGCCCCAAAGACCAGCGCTGATTTCAGCTCCGTGGGATTTGCCTGCTCCGGCATCGCTTCGGTTTCTTTCCGAGCTCCCAGCCAGGCAACCAGACAAAGTAACAACGCTGAGGAAATCAGTACGAGGATCGGCACGAAGCTTTTTTGCAGGAAGTCCTGTCCGACAACTGCCATTTCAACTGCGACGCGAATGAAGCTGACGGTCGTGGAAATCATGATCACTGTCGCGGCCGCACGCAAGGATGCTGGAGCCACCCGGGAACGCTTGGCAAAGCTGACCGCAGTCGCAGTACTGGAGATTGTGCCCCCAAGGATACCGCCGAGAACAATGCCCGCCTGCTGTCCAAAGAACTTCCAGATGACGTAGCCGCCAAGACTGATGCCAACGACAAGCACGACCATCCACCAGATCTGACGCGGATTCAGAATTTCGAACCAACCAAACGTCTGATTCGGCAGGACCGGCAGAATAATGCAGGAGATCAGGACGAACTGCATGATGGCTTTGATATCAGCATCACCCAATCGCGCAACGATTCCATGCAACTGCGGCTTCATCTCCATCAGGATAGCTACGGTTCCACCGATGGCCACGGCAACAGACCAGTCACCATTCACAAGATAGGCTCCAATCGCATACATGAGCGGCATGGCGATGGCCGTTGTCAACCCATTGTGATCATCGCCACGAGAGGGGTTTATTATCTTTCCAACAATGGCCGTCGCCACGACCCCGGCAAGCCCAACAGCGACGGTCCAGCCCCCGTAGGTGACAGCCAGAAGTGCGCAAACCGTACCGAAGACGGTCACCAGTGGAAAAGTGCGAATTCCTCCCAGCGGCGCAAGCACATGCTGCCGCTGAAGCCCCACAAGCAGGCCCAGCAAAAGTGAAATGCCAAGCGTTTGGAATATCAAAACTGTCGTCATGGTCTTGTCGTTTCTTCGTGATGGCACCGTTCGTGGATTGCTCCATGGAATGAACAGCGGAATCAATATGACCATGAATCATGCGGAATGGATGTTCAGGATTTGACAGAGCGCGGGCAATGGGCATATCACGATGGATGAAATCGACTATACGAGACTCTCCGTTTCCACCATTTGTCGCGGTTAGTCCGATTACATCGGTTTGTCCGATCTACGATCGTATCAGGAAAGACGAGAAGAGAATACGTGCGTTGATTTCGACAGAAGTTGCACATTCCATGCGCCCCCCCGCGGGACATTCTGTCGCAGGTTGCGATCAGCAATCCGCGGGCAGACCGACGCCCCCTGGAGTCTTACTACGAATCATGCGCGCGTCTCCTGGGAAGCGAACAACGGGAGCGGCTAACGCCATGAGCCTGGAGGCTCCTTTGGGTTAAGGATTCTCAGCCGTTGATATGGTTACTTTCAATCGATAAGTTCGTTCGTTTCGTGAATTCAATGCAAGGCCACTTCTGTGGGATCCGGCACTTCTGGCACAATTCTGCGGTTGATGATTTTGATCACACGTACATCGACCGTCATGAGCGACGTCAGCTCATGGAACTCATTCATCACTATGCACGGGCTGATTGCCATCGTCGGGTTGGAGGCGTCTGCTTGCGGCTGATGGTCCGTCAGACTGTCCGTTCTTCGACGGATGCCGCTTAACAGGACGGTGGCCCCGTTGAAAACCGTGGCGTTAGCTTCACAATTTTCACGCCCAACAGTTTGAGACATCCGATGAAGCTGGTATTGGCTGAATTTCATACAACCGTCGTGGAAAGTCGCCCGCCACGAAAAGAGGTGCGAACACAGAATCGCTCCGTTAATGGTATCTCAGATTGCAGTTGAACTCCCGGCACGTCGGTCACGTAAAGCCGAAGCGATGCGTATCGCGTCTCCGTTGCAATCACATCTTCCGGGATATCCATCGAATCGAACACATGCAGCAAGTGAAAATCGGCGTTGGCCTGTCTGGCCACCCACAGCCCGTGGAGAACGGCCTTGCGACTGGCTTCGGAGAAGTCGGTTGAAGCCAGCACGACCTTTGGAGTTCCAACGTGCTCGGCTTTGACGATCCATACGGAAGTGGGGCAATTGCGAATGAGCCGTTTGGCCGTGCTGCCCACAAAGAACCGCCCCCAGGCTCCAAGTCCACGGCTGCCGGCCAAAACCCAATCGTAGCCTTCCTGCTGAATACTATGCGTGATCTCGGTTTCAGGCGCACCAAGAAGCGTCTCAATCGTTATGACGAGATCGGCTGCGTTGAGATCGACAACCATCTTCTGCATCCTGTCGTCAGATTCCTGCCGCACCTCCCGCTGGAAGGTACTGCGTTCCCCGCACAACAGGTCCAGCTTCGCCTTGTACGACGCGGAATGCACGGCTCGGCGCAAATCGGGCAACGTATGTGCCAGTGTAATCTTCGCACCAGCGCTTCGGGCAAGCCAGACGGCCTGCTGTAGTGCGGCGTCGGAAGACGGCGAAAAATCCGTCGCTACCAGAATGCGTTTGTATCCCTGTTCAGTTGGCATGGCCTGCGTTTCATATTGTCAATTGGGAGTTGAAGGTCACTGTGGCTACGAGGGCTTTGTCAAGGCTCATTTTGGGGTACGACGGACTTCCAGTCCGTCGATAGAGGTTGCCGCCGACGGACTGGAAGTCCGTCGTACAAATACAACGCAACCGCAATTTTAAAGGTTGACAGAACACTACGCGGGTTCAATCGGAGACACAAATCCATCCGGTTTGATGGTCAGGATGCTGCAGTCACATGTATCCAGGACTTTTTCGGCGGTGTTGCCAAGCAGTAACCCCTTAATTCCCCCTTGACCGACGGTTCCGATGACAATCAAATCCGCTGCCTGATGCTTCGAGATTCTTCGAATTTCCTGCCATGGAATTCCCCACGTCAAATGCGAATGGATCTGCGTTCGATCGTCGGCGAGTGAAGCCACAAAATCGTTCAATCGCTTTGTCGCTACCTCATTGATCTCCTGCCGCATTGAACTGCCGGCTGGAATGTGGGAGATCAAATCCTCGGGCACATCTTTCGAATCAACAGTATGCAGCAAATGAAACTCAGCGTCAGACTGCTGAGCAATTTTCAGGGCTTCCTTCACGGCCTGCAGGCTGACATCAGAAAAATCAGTTGCCGCCAGCACAACTTTTGGTGGCACAAGATGCTCAGCCTTGACGATCCAGACCGCAGCCGGGCATTTTCGAATCAGTCGCTTCGAAGTACTTCCCATTAAGAACTCCTCCCACTTTCCAGCGCCGCGTGTCCCGGCCAGCACCATATCATAACCTTCGGCCTGAACGGCCCGCGTGATCTCGACATAGGGTTCACCCACCAGCGTCCGAAATGTCACATCCAGATCCATCGCATTCAGATCCACGATGGCACGTCGCATGGCGGTTTCGGATCTGTCATACAACTCACGCTGGTTGACTTCTCGTTCGTACGGTCCCCAGTGTGCGGACTTGCTGAAATCGGGAATTGTGTGCATCAGCACAAGCGGAGCCCCGGTCTTGCGAGCCAGCCACACGGCCTGCTTCAAAGCGGCTGTCGAGCAGGAGGAAAAATCCATCGCCACGAGAATGGCTTTTTTTGAGTTCAATTGAGTGTTCATCGCGTATTGTCCTTTACTTTGTTGTGTGATTTCAGTTTTAGTTTTTGCCGCAGAAGCGTTTAATGACGGGCTCCACTCTCCTGCTCCAGTGTCCCCCGCGTCGTTTTCAGCACGGTGTCGGGGTTGAGCGAAATGCTATCGATTCCCTGTTCGACCAGAAACTGAGCAAACTCTGGATAGTCACTGGGAGCCTGACCGCAGATGCCATTCTTCCTGCCGCGAGCCCGGCACGTGGCGATCACCTGAGCGATCATCTTCTTCACCGCCGGGTTACGTTCATCAAAGAGCGTCGCACGGATGAACTCATCAAGCCCCGCTTCGCGAATGAAATGCCGGTAAGCTTCGGCCGTGATGGCAAATCCATCGGGCAC
>JANOZG010000813.1:0-7495 GCA_031429275.1 Planctomycetota bacterium | reverse complement strand
TCATTACAGCACTCGTGCAGAAATCACCATGAAACGTTTCATCTCACGCTACGAACGCATCCGGCATCTGCGGACTCAGGCAGAAGACACCTGCCGAGCCGCTGCTGCTGCGCGAAATTCAGAACGTGCTGCAGCTGAAGCACATCGGGACGCCATGCGACAGTGGCTGGACACAATCCAACGTACTGCTGCTCGGGATTTGGCCAATGGCATGAGCGGCGGGGTTCTGATTGCGATGACCAGCATGATGGAACATGGCGAACAGCAACTGCTGGCTGCGTCTGCATCATTGAAGAACGCTGAGGATAACCTGAGGCTGGCTCTGGAACATCATAGTCACGCTCGAGCTGAGCTGAAGATCATCGAAGAGGTCATCCACCGAGAACACACTGAACATCGACGCGAACAACTAAGACACGAAGATATACAGATACAGGAACAAGCATCGCAGGCTTACCATCGGATGCAGGAATTGAGGAGTGAACAATGAAGAAGATTCTCGGATTGGTGCTCTACGCAGCCCTCATGTTCGGTGTGACTGCCGGTCTTGGCATGTTCATGATGAAAAAGACCGCACCTGCTCCACATGTGGATGCCGAAGATGGTGAACATCAGGAAGATGCACACGCAACCTCGGAACACGATTCTGAAACCTCGCATGAGAGTACGGCTGAAGCTTCAATTTCGCACAGCGACAGTCACGGGATATCCTCGGATTCGCCAACTCATAGTGATGAACAACTTCCGGTTGCAGTGCGAAGCTCTCCCATGAGCGTCGAAGAAATCGTTCGGATGGGATTGAGCCTAAAATCCCGTGACGAAGCACTTCGCGTTCGGGAGCAGGCTCTAAGAGACGCCGACTCACAGCATCGTCTGATACAAACCGATGTCGAAGGCGCACAGCAACAGGTGGAAAACCTGCTCGCACGCGCCAGTGACCAGAGGGCGGCGATTCAGGAACTGGTCGCGCGCATCGACACTCAGAAAGAGGCAATCAGTCATGAACGATTGGCACTGACGAATGAAAAGCAACAGTTGAAAACTGATCGCGAAACACTCATCGCAGATCAAAAGCAAATGGAGACGCAGAAGCAAGCATTGGCGACGAATGAGACCGATCTGCAACTCAAACGCAAAGAACTCGACCTTGAACGCGCCAAACTGGACGGCGATCGAAACAAGCTGACGGCTGATAGCGAAAAACTTAGACAAGACCGGGAAAAATGGGTCACTGAATCTTCACGTATGAATGAAGAAAGACAAAAACTCAAGACCGACCAAGAGCAACTCGACGCCGAAAGACTCATATTCGAACAGGACAAGCGACTGCTCGCAAGCACATCGGGAGCAGCAGCAATATCTTCTGAAAACAAGCTTCAGAATCCCCCGATTGCAAAGATGAATGTCCCCGATTTGGCAACCATGCTGGAGGGATTGAGCGCAGAAAAGGCAGCGAGCCAGATTAAAGTGTTCGTAGAGAACGGCCAGATCGAAACGGTTGCCCAAGTGTTGAAATCGATAGAAGAACGGCAGGCAACCGCAATTGTAGAGGCGATTCCAGATGAAAAGCTTGTCAATGAAATCCTGAAGGCCATCGGTGCGCAGCAGGCTGCACCCAAAACGGCAACCAAATAACAGGCGGGCCGACCCGCGACCATGAATGCCGTCGGGACAATTCGCATCACACGTGCAACTGTTTGAATCAAGAGACAACATGAACACACTCAACGTAGTTGAAATCTGCCAGGACCTTCTGATCACCGCCATGTGGCTTTCAGGTCCACCGATTCTTGTCAGTCTCGTTGTTGGTCTTGTTATCAGCCTGGCACAGACGGTAACAAGTGTACAGGAACAGACATTATCGTTTGCACCGCGCATCGTTGCAGTCGGCCTGGTTATGTTGCTGACGATGCCGTGGATGTTGCAGGTAACCACATCGTTCACGATGCGAATAATGGAACGCATGTTGCAGGTGACGCAATGATCGAAGCTGGCAATGTTGCGATCGAAGCGATCATACTGGCAACCCTGCTGATCTTTTTTCGAGTCAGCGCGTTTATTGCGTTTCTGCCACCGCTCAACGGCCAGGGTATCCCATCGACAGTGAAAATCGGCCTGTCCGTGGCGATCACATGGCTGCTGGCTAACCGTTACGCTGGAGGCATCGCTCTAACACTGCATCTCACCGATACAGGCACCGGAGCGTGGCTCAGACTGGCATTCCACGGCATTCGAGAAACAGCATTGGGCGTTGGCCTGGCATGGCTGTTTAGCCTGTGTCTCGTACCCGTGAGAGTTGCCGGCGCCTGGGTTTCTCAGGAAATGGGGCTGACCCTTGGCGGTCTTTCGTCACCGATGGACCAACAGCCCAGCAACGTCATTTCGACCATACTGGAGGCCATCAGCATTATTCTGTTTTTCGTGCTGGATCTTCATCACATCATGCTCTATTCGCTGGGCCAGTCCTTTGCAATGCGACCCGCCGCCGGCTCATGGTCAATGCCATCCTGGAACACTGTCGTGTGGAGCGTATCACATTCCATAGATGATGGTTTCGTGATCATTGCGCCAATTGCGATTCTTCTATTCGTAGTTTCATTGACTATCCTTGTCACAATGAGGGCTGCACCTCAGTTCAACTTCATGTCATATGGAATGTCATTGCGACTGATCGCAGGTCTCGGCAGCCTGATCATGTTTCTTCCGGAAATCTGTGGAGCCATTCAGCATTTGCTGTATCGAGCCAGTCAGGGAGTAGCAACCTGAAATGGCAGATCTCGAACACAATGGTACCGAAGCTCCAACGCAGCAGCGCCGCGACAAGGCACGCGAGGATGGTCAGGTTGTTCTCAGTACAGACCTGACGGCCTCCGTCGCGTTGCTCGCAGGATGTGTAATCCTGCTGTGGACTGGCGGCACACTTGGCACGCGCCTGATGGATGGAATTCGGCATTGGATGACAGACGTTCCCAGTGCAGAGTGGGGCACATGGGATGTGACGCTCGGCGCTCGTTGGATGTCGGTAGAGCTCGCCGGAACCTGCGGGATCTTTGTCGCTGCCATTATGGCGATTGGACTGACATTTGGTTTCGCTCAGGTGGGATTTGTCATTTCGTTTAAGTCACTGGCACTCAATTGGGATCGACTGATTCCGGAGAATCCGATTGGGAAACTGATCTCTGTTGAATCCGGAATCAAAGGCCTTTTGAATGCCTTCAAGGTTTCATTGTTGTTGGGCATCTCGTTGTTGCTGCTATGGATGCGACGAGGAGAACTTTCAATCCGAAACTTTGCATCCATCGACGCAATTGCGGCATTTGGATGGCGTCTTGGCGTGATGATCTGCATAGCTATGGCTGGCGTCGCCATTGCACTTGCTCTTGCTGATTACTTGATCAAATGGTTCCGTCAGGAACAAAAACTCAAGATGACCAGAGAAGAAATCAAGCAGGAACAAAAAGATGACAACGGTGACCCTCACGTGAAGGCCGCTGTCCGAAGAAAGCAACGAGAAGCCAGAAAACAACGTTCCGTGAAAGATGTCCCACAGGCGGATTTAATCCTGACGAACCCGACGCACCTTGCAATCGCAATTCAATACAAGCCGGGGAAAATGCGAGCTCCAAAGATCGTGGCAAAAGGCGCTGGCGTTTTTGCAAAGAACATCGTCAAGATTGCGCGAGAGAACAATATCCCGATCATGGAACGAAAACCACTCGCACGAGCATTGTTCAAAATCGTCGATGTTGGTCAGGAAATTCCATTCGAATTCTTCCGCGCAATCGCTGAAATCCTTGCTCAGATTTACAAGGCAAAGAATGGCCATGGGAATCGAGTTTAGTGACGAGAAATTTGAAATCGAAAATCTGAAATCCAAAATCTAAAATCGGAAGTTTCCATGGACGGCGCAACAATACTTGGTCTAGTCACAGGCCTGATCATGGTCGGCTCAGCCATCTTCCTGGGGGGCGATTCGCTGACCTTTGTCCACGTGCCATCCTTGCTGATTACATTCGGCGGCACACTTGCAGCTGTGCTGATTCATTTCCCGGCATATCGAGTGCGGAATGCACTCTCAGTGGCCCGCAATTGCTTCATATCAAAGATTCAGGAACCGACCGAAGTTTTGGATCAATTTCGGCAGTTTGCGATCATGGCACGACGCGGCGGACTGCTTGCGCTGGAGACCGTCGTTGAACAGCAATCCGATCCCTTCCTTAAGACCGGGCTGGAACTAACGGCTAGCGGCTGCGATCCCGAAACATTGACAGCGGCATTGAAACGTGAAAAACATGCCATCGACCAGCGGCACATCTCAGGACGGCAACTATTCGAAGTCATGGCATCCGCCGCACCGGCATGGGGAATGATCGGCACTCTGATTGGCCTTGCTCATATGCTGAGCCATCTGACAGATCCCTCAAAAATAGGTTCCGGGCTTGCAGTGGCATTGCTGACGACACTCTACGGAGCATTGTTCGCTCATCTTTTCTGCATTCCACTGGCAGGCAAACTGGAAGCGAGACACAGCGAGGAAACGACGATACGCGAAATCATGCTTGAAGGATTCCTCGCACTTCAGGAGGAACATTCTCCGGGCGTCATGGAAGAACGTCTTCGCGCATGGATTCCGCCACAGCAACGGCATGATCTATCTTCAGAACGAGCAAAGGCTGCGTAGTCGCATGACACACCTGAACGCAACTCAAGCTGAACAATCACTCTATGCCACTGCCTGGCGGCACACCGGGCCAGGACTACTGATTGCCCTGATGTTTGTGATCGTTGCCGCCGCCACGATGTTGCGTGAACAATCCGCCGCGAACGAATCGAACATAAGTCACGATTCTAATCTGTCGACTGAGCAGCGCCTCAACAATCTTCTTTCAGGTCCAGAAACCTCCGTTTGTAATTCGATGCGTCTGGAACTTCCAATTGAGCAACTTCGTGACGCGGATGGTCAAATTACTCCGAAAGGAAGAACGCTGTTCATGCTGCTGGGGCGAAAAGCACAGTCACTATCACTCAATATCACACTTACAACATATTCCCTGCAGGATGCCGCATTCGCGACAGTCATCGCCGCCAATATGATGAAAAACGTGTCGCTAAAATCTGAGCAACTAAAAATCAGCGTTGAAAAACAACCGGCAGATAAGAACCCTGTTCGCAGTGCTATGCTCACCGTCACCATCACGATGTTGCCTGCCATCGTGGGAGAAGTTGGATGAAGCCGTCGTCTCACTCGCTGTTTCAACCCACCACTCTGACGATACTCAGTGGATTCGCCACGATCATTGCCACAACCATCGCACTCGGTTCGATCGCGTTGGACCAGTCCGGTCAGGCCGTGGCCATCGTTTCAAAGTCCTTTCGGACGGAATTAGGGTCGAGGCACGAAGACGTTGGTGTCATTTCAGTGAACCACGACATGTCCCAAAACCAATTGCCTGCCCCCCGGCAACTGCCGAATCTGATCGACCGACCGTTCGCATTGGTCAAAATCAACAGAAATCCGCAGCAGGATTTTGCAAATCTGAAGTCCGAACTTGACAGAATCGTCAGTGAGATTCAATTCGATCGGCCAATGCGCGAGCTTCGTTTCGACATCAAGCTAGACGACACTGCTGGTCGCCGCCCTCCGATTCACGAAATCTGCGAACTTCTCGCCACTGCCGAATACGAACTCTCGCAAGGCTCCATGAAAATCGAAATCCTGACCTGGGCCGCTTCGCCCACGACAGAAGCGTGGATCACAGCGGCACAAGCAGCCAATTCCCTGCGTGACCAGGTACTTTATGAACGATCGAACACAGATCAGCCACAATGTCAGATTTCAACATCCGCCGGACTATGGCCTCACGCTGACCAATCGCGTCCAACCGCGACGGTAGTTTTCCGGCTGCCAGTGATCTATTGACTAATCGCCGCAATCAACAATTCTCGCACCTGTTTGGGATCCGCGCCTGCGACTTGTTTCATGATCATGCCGATCATTGGGCCGATGGCGTTCTGCTTGCCTAATCGGAAATCATTGACCGCATCCGGCTTCGACGCTATTGCCGCCGCAATCGCCGCATCAAGCGCTGCGGTGTCGCGCACGATTTCAAGTCCTCGAACTTTGATTAAGCGATCCACGTCCCCCGGGCTGATCGCGCGATCGTTGGCTGCATCCTCTCTCAATGCCGCGTAGATATCCCTCGCACTTTTAGTCGTGATGCGATCGGACGTGATGCACTTCAACAACGTACCGAGAATTTCTGCGGTGATGCAAAACTGATCCAAAGTTAATCCATCAGCATTCAGGTCTCGCAGAATATCCTGTGTCACCCAATTCGCAGCGGTCTTGCCGTCACCGCACAATTGAGCAACTGTCTCAAACCATGCCGCCACTTCAGGTCCCTGATCCAGTATCACAGATGCATCATATTCGCTGAGTCCCAGCTGCGACTGAAATCGTTCCCGTCGGGCTGCGGGTGTTTCGGGCAGAGATTTACGAATCGCATCGATCTGTTCGACAGTGGTCGTCACGGGGAAGAGATCCGGGTCCGGAAAATAGCGATAGTCTGAGGATTCTTCCTTTTCTCGCTGAGTAAACGTGACGCCGCGTTCTGCGTCCCAGCCGCGTGTCTGCTTCGGAGCATCGCCGATTTTCTGCCCGGTCTTCTCCCATTGAATGGCCTGACGTTTGATCTCATATTCCACCGCAAGCTCGACGTTGCGGAAACTATTCATGTTCTTGAGTTCCACGATCGGCGTGGCTGTGCGGCTACCATCTGCATTGTGAATATGCAGATTGACGTTCGCATCGCATCGCAAACTTCCTTCCTGCATGTTGCAGTCGGAAACTTCAATAAACAGCAACAGAGATCGCAGGTTCTCCAGGTATCGGCGAGCCTCAGACGAGGACCTTAGATCTGGCTCACTGACAATTTCAAGCAGCGGCGTTCCCGTCCGATTCAAGTCCACGCGACTATCCGCGCCGCGAACCCTGTCGTCATGTACATTCTTACCGGCGTCTTCTTCCAGATGCGCGCGAGTGATGCGAATTCGTCGCGGTGGCTGAGTCGGATCATCGGCCGTGATGTCCAGCCAACCCTTGTTGCTAAAAGGCAAATCGTACTGACTGATCTGATACGCCTTCGGCAGATCGGGATAGTAATACTGCTTACGATCCCAGCGTGTGTACGGAGCAATCTCACAATTCAGCGCGAGGGCGGTCGTCAGCGACAGCTCAAACGCATGACGATTCATTACCGGCAAAGCTCCCGGCAGCCCCAAACAAACAGGACATGTTTGCGTATTGGGATCATTCGGCCGGAATGCCGTCGAGCAGCCACAGAACAGTTTCGAATGGGTCTTGAGTTGCGTGTGAACTTCAAGACCGATAATTACATCATATTCAACACTGGACATGTCTTATTCCTGAGCGGCGGTAACCGCCATGCTATTCGCTTTGAAAGGATGGCCGGGGTTGGAGAGCGACAGCTCGAAA
>JANOZG010000812.1:0-9693 GCA_031429275.1 Planctomycetota bacterium | reverse complement strand
CGGAACTGTTGCGACTGACTCCAGTTCGACGCGATGCGTTCATCAACCGTCAGCGTCGTTGGATTGTCGGTATTCGAGTACGTCCGCACCCAAACATTGTAAGCACCGATTGGCAGATCCGTACTTGGTGTAAATGAGGTTCCTGTCACACCATTCACGACAAGATATGCGGCTCTTCCATCAACCTGGGCGATCCAGACATCGCTCTTTTCGGCACCTGGAGGATTTGTCCAGGTGAACGTTGGCCTGTAGCTATGTGTCACCCATGGGAATGTCGGACCTGTTGGTGGACTCAACGAAGTCAACTTTGGCGCTTCAGCCACAATGAATGTCTGTGGTGTGCTGAATGCTGTGCTGACCTGTGTTCCCGTGCTCGAGTTGGCCGGGAAGTTGATCTCTCGGAACCTGAACGAGTAATTGCCAAGTGGCAATGGGATCGGCAATGTAAAGGAATTCGCCGCAGCGATAAACTGACTAAATGCGACCCCTTGATCACCCCAGCCACGATTGATAATCAATTCAAAGCTGTCTGCCCCTGGAACCAATGGCCAGTTGAATGTTGGTCGTGTCGTGCCAACACGAAGGGTAGGAGCGGTTGCCGCCACCGTCTGGTTCAGCTGGAACGTTTGGGGCGCACTGAAGTCACTACTGTCACCCTGCGCGTTGAAACCGCGTACGATCACGGAATAATTTGCCATTCTCAGGTTTGCCGGAGGTGTCCAGCTTGTTGAAGTGATTCCGTTGACTCGGTGAACTTCAACACCATCCGTCACATCCGTCAACACGACTTCATATGTCGCGGCACTGAAGACGGGATTCCATATCACTGTCGGACGCAGACTTAACAACGTACCGGTTGGGGCCGTAATCTGTGTCGGTGTTCGCACGTTGAATGGGGAAGGTGTACTCCAGTCACCGGGCAGGCCAGCCGCGTCGAAGGCTCGGACGCGTACTGTGTACGCCCCGAGAGGAAGGTCTGCCGCCACTTGATAGTTAGGCAGGAATCCTGTTGACGCAGTCAGGTTGATCGATTCTACAACTGCACCCGAACGAACCGATGTGATTTCGACCGTATAGGACGATGATCCAGCGACAGCATTCCAACTGACGATTGGACGGTGAGTCGTCACAACGTTGCCGAAAGGAGCCGAAACAGCCACCGACACAACAGAGAATGGGTAGCTGGTCGTTATCGGATTCAGTCCAGCGCGATCAAACGCTGTCACAAAAACCGTGTAATCCCTGTCAACCAGAAGCGACGATGAAACATCCGTCTGATTGACGGTCAAATTCTGTTGCTCGAACACCTGATTGCCACCTGAGTCCCGCACAACGACGGTATAGTGGTTGTTGTTCGGGTTGTTCAGCCATTCTATTCGTGGAGTCGTATCTGTTGTCAGAGCAACAGGCGAGGCGGCCCCGTTGAAGTCGACAGGCTTGATTACGACCGGTGCCTGCGGAGTCGGCAATTGCGTGATCGTGACGGCATAGTCTTCAACTTCACCTCCGACGATGCGACCTGTCGATGTCAGGTTGCCTGAAGCACTGATACGGAACCGCATATAAGTCGCACCCAGCGATGCAGTCGGCGGGATCATCACGCTGAGTGAATTGACACCTGCCACGACGTCGTAACTCGTTCGTTCTGACGATTCAAAGATTCCATTCCGATTCAGATCCAGCCATGCATCCAGTTTGCCGGCAATCGAGGCTGTGACATTCATCGATGTCGGCATTGAAACCGCCGATGATCTTTCAAACAGCGACGTAAATATGACGCCGTTGTCTGCGTCGAGATTCGCGGCAAGACTTGGCTGCCCGTTGAAGTCGGTTGTCACTCCGGCACCCAGCCAGAGATTTCCGACCAGAACGTGAGCAGCTCCGTTTGGTTTCAGCGTGCCGTATGTGTCCGGAGCATCGCCGTAATCGACAGCAAGCGTTCGCAGAGAGAACGACCGCGTGGCAAACCGTCCGGCGATATCTGTCACTTTCAGCGTGGCGTTGAATTCGGCCGGAGCTGTGATACCCGCCGCCAGCAATTGTGTCCAGTCGCGGGTTGCCGTGGCATTTGTGCCCGCGTCTGTTTCGAAGACACCATCACCGTTCAAGTCCCATGTGTAAGTCAATACGTCGCTGAACGGAAGATCAGGGTCGGTCGAGAGGCTGGCGTTCAGATTCAGACTTTCGCCGGCGTCAATGACATAATTATCGGTCTCTGCTGTTGGAGGATCGTTTTCGTTCGCCACAAAGATTGTAAATGTCACAGGGTCAGACAAGTTGACATTCGGAGCAACTGCAGAACCGCTGTCCTGCAACCGCAGTGTAATCTCTGCCGAGCCTGCAGTATTCGTTCTTGTCCGGAACTGCAATTGTCCGTTCGACAGCATCGTGATGGAATCAAAGACCAGGTTGCCGGACAGGCGATTCACTGTCGGCACAACATCGTTCCATGTCAGAGGTGTCTGTCCGCCGATTTCATCCAGAGCAGTAACTCGAGCAGAATCGAAGGCAGACAGGACGGAATAGGTTCCCAGCCCGGCGTCTTCAAGAATCATCACTGGAGTTACTACTGGATCAAGTGTGAAGACCGGCTTGTCATTGACCGGCGTCGCGGAAATTTCAAAAGTCTGCGGAGCACTCGGTTTACCAGCAGAATCGCGGAACAGAATCCGTACATCTGCGATGCCATTGACGTCTTGGCCGGTCTGGTACGTCAAACGCCATGTTTGTGTCGCAGTGTCCAAGCTGACCGATGGAGCCACCGCAAAGAAGTTGCTCGCATTCCAAGGGCTCGCTGTTCCGCCGACAGTTGTCACGGAGATCACCGAAACGTCCGGAACAAGCGACTGTGGTTCATCCTTTGGACCGGCCGAAGCGTTGCTGACGAAACTGTTGACAATCTGCAGTCCAGCGTCTTCAATCACCGTTGCCGGGTCATTGACTGTATTGAACGTTGGAGCGTCGTTATCCGCTGTGACGACAATATCGAAGGTTTGCGTGTCACTATCGCTGTTCAGAACAGACGTATCGCGGAGCAGGATCGACACATTGGCAGTGCCGTTGGCGTTTGGTGCCAGAGTATAAGTCAGCTTGCCATAGTTCAGCGAACCAACAGTCATGTCAACTGCCGGGGCTACGGAGAATAATTCAGCCCCCGACCAAGCCGTTGCAGAGCCCATTGGTCCGGTGACAGTCACGATCGCAGTGAGTGTTTGATTCTCATCACGTGGCCCGGCAGAGGCATTGTTCACGAACAACGGCACGACTATCTGTCCCGGTGTATCCTCCAAAACTGTCGGTGGTGCCGGTACGGCATCAAACGTTGGCCTGTCGTTGATTGGAGCAACGTCAATACTGAATTGCTGAATTGACGGACTGTTATCCGCAAGTCCATCGGAATCGACCACTCGAATGTTATAGGTGATTCGACCTGTCACATTTGGAGCCACCCGGTATTCCAGCCGTCCGGTTGGTGTCAGCGTGTCGAAGATGATCCGTGGAGCAGTCGCAAAGAATTCTGCTTCTGTCCACGCACTGCTCCGGGAAATGAAAGTGAACCTATCGGTTAGTGTCTGATCTTCATTCGCAGGCCCACCACTTAATCCCATCAGGAAGTTCGGAATCGACTGAGCTCCGGCATCTTCATCGATATTGATGATCAACGTCCCCATTGGATCAGGCGTCAACGGATCGACGGTCGGTGGATCGTTGATCGAACCAATGTCGATCATGATCGTATCTGAATCCGTCTGAGCCGGTAAACCAGCGTTCGTGAATTGACCACGATCGTTCGTGAAGACCGTGAGCGATCCCTTTGGACGAACAAGAACCGAATTCTTCGTCGAGAAATAATCCGGTACCGGCATGAACTGCATGCCGTTCAATGCGACATTGATGGCAGCCACGTCGCCGGCAAATGTCATGACCGAATCACCGGTTCCGTCTCCTGCAGAGAACGACAACCCCGCGAAACCATTCAGCGTGATCGTACCATGCACTGCCGTCAAAGTGACTTCCAGGGTATTATTGCCACCCAAAACCGGGCTGATATCCGCGTCACCCACCATGATGAGATTGCCCGTACCAGCACTAAAGATCAGCGGAATATCTTCGAACGTCGATTGATCACCGGGCACAACATTCACTGGACGATCGTTGATTTCGTTGATCGTGAACCGCACCACCTTCGTGGCAGCCGTATCAACGCCAGGCAGGCCACCATTGTCCATGAGAGTAAACGTGACATCTGCCACGCCGTATCTATCTTTCGTCGTTTTGTACTCAATCATGCCATTCGCCAGCACCTGGATCGAGTCGAAGGTAAGGTTGCCGGACGTCACCACGGGTGCGGAAGCAGTCCACGTCGGCGTTTGACCACCGTTCGCCGGCAATCGGATTTCATCCAGTGCCGTACCGCGAGCAGCCGCGAAGCTGGAAACAAAGGCTGCCGTCTTGAGTCCCTGATTCTCAAAGTCCACGATGTCTGACTGACCCGGAGCCAGCGTGTAAACTGGAATATCATTCACCGGTGTCACATTAATTGTAATCGTCTGCGGATCACTCTGCAGTCCCAGACTATCGACCATGCGAATCGTAACAGTCGCTGTCCCGGTGACATCCTGCCCGGTTGTAAACGTCAAAACACCAGTCGCCGGATCAACGCTCAGTGACGAGAAGAAGCTGGCCGCCGAGAACACACTTCCCGGTGGGACGGATACCGACACTGCACCCGTCATTGTCTGCGCCGGTACGGGGACTCCCAAAGCATCGACTGCACCGATCGGTGGTGTTTTCTCGTACGGAGGTCCGCCAGGGTCACTTGTGAGGATCGTCACGTTAACAGTGGAGTCTTCTCCAGTGACAATCGGGTCCAACGCGACTGACAGCAACGAAAACGTCGGTTTATCATTGATCGGCAGCACCATCAACTGCACCGTGTCCGTCGTCGATGCCGGCAATGATGGAGGACCGCTGAATTGCCCAAGGTCATTTGTTGTGATCACAATCTGAGCCGGACCAAAATAATCAGCATCGGAGACGAATCGAAGACCATTCAGGGCAATGTTCAGAGCAGCGATGTTTCCTTCGAACGTAATTGATGAATCAAGTGTGCCGGTTGCTGGCGCCGTTATGGTGACATTTGCAATTGAGCCGAGCGAAATCTTTCCGTTTATTGCCTGGAGCGTGATCTGCATTCGATTCGTACCGAGGTAGGCATCCTTGTCGAATACGCTGATGCTGTTGCCGGTCGCTGTACTGAAGATTTTAAACGAATCTTCATTCATATTCTGCAGCGCTGGAATTGTATTCACTGGGGCATCATTGATCCCGTCGGTCAGAACGATGTCAAATCGCGTGGTTCCATCGAGTTGATTTGCCTGCAAGTAGTTGCCTGCCTGATCGCGAATTCCATCAACGGTGTCGTTCGTGGACGTGCCGTTGTTATCGAGCGTAATGGTGTAGCGAACATCGGAAGTGACATCCGCAAAGACTGTCGCGGCGTTGAAGATGGCTTCTTTCGTATTCTCGTTGTACACAAACTGATAGTCCGTTCCTTCAACCAGAACAGTTGCAGTCACACCATCGTTCTCGATGCGACGCAGCACGAATTGGCTCTTGTCGATCGTACTGTTGTTAATGCCGATTCCCTGGTCATCCAGACGAATTCTGAACTGTCGCAGCGTCTGCACCTGGTTGATCCAGACGGAATCCACAGCCGTATCTCGGTCAATCGCAGATTGATCGTCAGGTGACGAAAGAACCGCGCGAGGTCGGAAGAAGTCGACTCGGTCGATCGCTCCGCGGTCAAAGGTCACGCTTGAACCCTGACCATTTGGAGTCTCAACATCCGGATCATTGCCTCGCAACTGTCCATACACGTCGTATTCCGGAGCGATAATGGGCGAACCTTTGTCGTCGGTACCATCGAGATCCAGCGGACCCTTGACTCTCAGCATTGCATCGCGATCTCCCAGCGACGTGACTGAGCTGTCGATCGCTTTGGAGAATGGCGCTGGATAATAGTTGCGGTTTGCCTGATCGACAAACAGCGGTTCCGCAGGAGTCAGTTGTATCGGGAATGCTCCCAGACCGACGTTGGAATCTGTGCCGTTTCCGCGATACAACGTGTAGCCAATCGTGGTTCCTGTTGCCTGCGGGCGAGAAGAAAAATCAACACTGATGCCGGTAGTAAAGTCCGCAACAATGTTGTTGAGCAATGTCGGGCTGGCGGATTCTTCAACCAGAATTCCGATCCCCGATTTCTTCCCCACGATTGTGTTATTGACGATGCGACCGTACGGAACCTGTCCCTGTGGCAAACTCTCCTGATCGCCGCTGAATTTGATACCACCATTAGAGTTGCCGAAAATCACGTTGTTCATGATGACAACGCTCGTCACAAGTCGCTCATCGTTAATCGTATGCAAATTACGAACAGAAGCGGGGCTTGGCAGGGCTCGTCCAAAACCCGTCAGCGGTCGCGGTGAAGCATCGACGGAGATTCCAAAATCTTTGGAATCCGAAACAAAGCTCGACCGAATAATGAGTTGTCCCTGGTCGCGGTAGTGATTCTTGTCGCCGAAACCGTTGTGCTCGGTCACTGCGACCGTTGTCCCAGGAACAGCAGCGAGATCGACTGACAGCGTGACGATCGCATTTCCAGTCAGGTGCAATGTGCTGCTTGTGCTTGGTTTCGCAGCACTGTCGCTGGTGTCGCTGAGTGACGCCTTAACCTTCAGTAAATTCTGGACCGTGACGCTGTTGATGGCGTCACGAAGTTGAGAAGTAAGGGTGATGGAAGTCTCTGCATCGTGATCATTTACGGAGCCCGAAACAGGATTGTTCGTGGCTACGAGAACTGGATCAAAAACGATGCCGAAATTTCCAGGAGAAGCAGCGGTTGAGATCGTCTGATCTAGAAACTCGAAGACGACGGTATTGACTCCATCGAATATCGTCACTGTCGATCGATGTGGAATATTTTGAGACGAAGGCAACGTCAACGAGACCAATTCGGCATTCCGGTCGTTCGTGTCAATGCCTGTGTCCAAACCGTTGGTCGGTGAAGTGTCTCCGGTCGTGGCGTAATCGCTGGCCCGTCGGATTTCGACGTCATAAGCACCCACCGTAATCGCAGTGGCATTCGCGTCAGGATTGTCAAAGAACGACTGGTTGACGCCAGCCCCGACCACCATTTCGCCGCGTTCCGCGAAACCAAGGATGATATCGTCAACATAGACACCTTCGACGGCATTGTTCACTCCTCGCAGAGAGGGATCACTCGCGTTGAACGCACCGAATGTGTCACCTGGCAGCGAATCAGCAAAGCCAAGCGGACCTACCACTGGAACAAGAATTGGATTCAACGCGGTACCGATATTGACTTTGTCAACATCATGACCAATGAGCCAAATCAGATCGTCAGATCCTTTGATATTTGTGATATCGCCAGCGGAGAATGCATCCGCCAAAGCCTGGCGGATAACAACCGCGACCTGATTCGCTGTCATGTCTGGAGTGACCAACACCAGGTTTGTACCCGCAAGACTCGCGTTACCGTCAATCGTCAAACCGGCTGCACCAGTGACGTCCCGTCCGGGGAATGTCAGACGATTTGTTGTGGCAACCAGATTCGTTCCGCTGACCGCTGAGCCAACCCCCAAAATGGCGTTGACACTTGTTTCAGCAGCAACTCGCACCTGTTCTGCAGTTGAGGTTGCCGAGACCACAATCGTATTTGGTCCGCCAGCAACAGTAGCAAATGTGAAGGTCTGCCCGCCGACTGTGAACGATTTTCCAAGGGCCGAAGCTCCGCTTGGGAAGACGATTGAGGCACCCATTTCGAATTCGAAATTGATTCCGTCAACACTGAAAATATCGCCATCACGGAGTTTGGAGCCATCGACTGCTCGCAGCTCACTTCCAGTCGTTAATGTGGCACCCAGGTTCATCGAACCGGCTGTGGTAAAGTCGAATCGCAGCTTCAAGTTTGCCTGTCCGGCGAATCGTCCTAACTCGACACGAGCCTGTCGCCATTGAGCGGTGTCAAATGTCTCTTCAACCTGATTGCCCAAGTCGAATTCGTCATCGGCTGTTCCGCCGCCTCTGAAACTGTTATTTGTGGTGACCAGAGTCCATTTGCCGGTCTCATCACCGACAAACACGCGGAAGGAGTCTCGCATTAACTGCGTGGCGTTGGTGTTGTCGGTTTGGAGGAAGTAATTGAAGTACAAAACAGGTTTGTCAGCGTTTCTGTATCCTTCAAGACTGAACGTATTGCTCACAACTGAACCGTGAGCCCCGCCCGGAAAATCGACATTGTTAATTTCCGCAGTGGACAGGTTATTTGCATTGCCTGCATTAGCCGTTGCTCTTTGGTTCCCAAAATACAGGCTGATTCCACCCGGCTGGCGATTTGCCAAAACGCTGTCGTCAAAACGAGTTTCGACACCATGTCCCGCATCGCCACCACGCACAGACGTTGTTTGCCAGAGGTTTCGATCAAGGGTCCCGAAAGCAAGACCTGTTGTGCCGGGAAGGCCAACGTTCAGCGTATCCTGACCGTCAAAGAAGACGGGCTGCAGCGCCCCGGTCGTGTCAAACGCCATCAAGTCGCCGAACGCAGTCATCGCGAACAGCATGTCGGCATACTTTCCGCCTTCGACTTCATCCGGCCCTGCGACAAGACTGGTAAATGAGGTGCCGAGATTAGCGATTGGCGTCGCGTTGGCGGTCCCCGTATTTAATGAATAAAGGAATCCGAGATTGTCCACAATGAAGACCTGCCCCGAGGCGACACGGGCCATCCCAGTGACATTCCCAAACGCATTCACCAAACCGATTTCTCGCTGCGTCGTGCCTGCTCCCTGGAGCGCCGACTGAGATCCGGTTGCCACACGATCCGCACCGTTACCGCTGACAGCCCCTGTTGCTATTTCAAAACGATACAGAAGGTTTTGAGGATTTGCGTTGCGGTGCTGATAGGCGATATTCGAGTTCGCAGGCAGGCTGTGGTCAAACCGGGGGCCGATGGCAAACAGGTTCGTGTCGCCAGTGCCGGTGAAGGTCATCGCGTTGTAGCGAATTCCCGAATTGGCGTATGCCACGATCGTGTCGTCGCCGGCATTCTGGTTGTCCAGATTCGCGGCAATCCCATCGTCGCCAACCACCGTTGTGACTGCACTTCCAGTATCAATTCGCAGATAGTTGCCAGTGTTTCCGGCCGTGTCTGCATTTGAAGCGGCATTGTTGGCAGCACTCGTCGAGAACGAATAGAGCTGTCCATCCGGCCGCATTGCGATGTCGCCAACCGATGCTCCAAAGTCCCCCAGGATGGAGACAATCTCGCCTGTAAATGGATTTAGCCTTCCGATGGTGGTTTCGTTCGAGCCACTCAACCCGGCGTTCACGCTGACGAACAGCGATACATCACCAAGATGCCATGGCACGAGGTGCTTAGGATCAATAATTCCGCGTTCAACGCCGTTAACACTTCGTCCTGGCGCCACGTTGAATAGATTTGTAATCGGGGCATTCGCTGAAGTAGATGTATCAGCATCACTCACACTGAAACGCTCTTCAGCAATTCGGTTGACCGAATTGATCGGTTCCAGTCGCAACAGGTTGTTCGTAGAAGTCGCGAGATGAAACTGATCCAGGACCGACGGGAGAAAGGCATTGCTGGTCACTGCC
>JANOZG010000811.1:0-7291 GCA_031429275.1 Planctomycetota bacterium | reverse complement strand
ATCAGTGGGCTGTCACCGCACCACTCGACGACGGTGTCGAGACGCACCATCGCAACCGGATCAGCCGTCAGGAATGTATATCGAGCATCTCGTTCCCGATGCCGCGCGGCGCTGTCAAGCAAGAGAACAAGTGACTCATTTTGAAACGCGGATAACAGGTGCAGCACATTAAGGTTTGGATTGAGATCAGTGATCAGGACGGAATGAGACATAGCGGCTTCACGTGTGGCGAAAACTTACAGACAGCCACGAGGGTCAGGCAGATGCAAGACGACATCTACTGTGCAATGTGGTTTTTTCGACGGCAATTAGCAGGCCGTTTAATACTTTTGAATTGTTACGCGAAACTCAGGGTACCATACTGTAGAGCGAGGACTGCGTGCTTTGCGAGTCTTCGGCGATGATGCCGGGTTTTCGAGAAGCGAATTTAAACTTGTCGTAGGGGGTAGTTATGCCTCGAAACGACACTTAGCCGTTTGAGTCTGGACCCAGCAGCAAGTCAGTGTTCGTTGTGCGTCCCTGGATGCAAGTGTGGGTTATTTGTCAGAACCTGCTCTGTTCGGTAGAATCCGGGCGGGTGTGAATTAAGAATTGTTCAATGAAAGCGGCTTTTTCAGAGACGTAGCTATGTCCGTCGTTAAACCCTCCCGAAATGCTCCAAAGACAGCGCGAGCGCCGCAGATTCGGGTCACAAAGTACGATAATTTTGTTGCTGCGTTAACAACGACCAGTGTATTTGCAATCATTGCACTGTTTGCCCTGGTGGTCATCTGGCTGGCCAATTTGATTCCACGGCCGTCGAAGCAGAAAATTGAGATGTTGCCACAGGTTATGACGTCCGGTGACGGCGGCTGGGAAGATGGAACCCCCAATGCAACTCCGAATGTCGAGTCGCCGGAAGATGCGTCTTTGGACCCATCGTTGGCCACCGAAGCGACAAACAGCGACGTGACTGAGCTTCAGGCCGTTTCTGAGCAAGTGATGCAATTCACGGAAGGTGCCGCAGCGGTTGTTGCTCCAAACGATTACACCGGTACTAGAAACACTGGAACTCCGGGAAGCGCTGAAGGAACGGGTGGCAGGCCGCTCGGGCGAGGCGGTCCGGGGCGTGGTGGTGAAAAACGTGAACAACGATGGTCGGTCGAATTTGCGGATAAGGGAGATCTAAAAAGCTATGCAGCACAGCTTGACTACTTTGGAATTGAGTTGGGAGCGTTATTCAAGTCTGAAGGTCGATTGGTTTATCTCAGCAATATGTCAATGACACCTCTCACAACGCGTGAGATCCTTTCGTCGGCCGGTGATTCAGAAAGTCGATTATTCATGAACTGGGCCGACGGCAGTGAAGAACGTCGGCAGGCCGACGTTGAGTTGTTTCAGAAAGCGGGGATCGACGCAACTGAAGCTGTCATCATGCACTTTTATCCTCCCGAAACAGAACTCAAACTGGCGACGATCGAACAGGAGTTCGGCGGTCGCGCGTCGGCTGAAATTCGTCGAACAAGCTTTCGCGTTCGCGCTGTCGGAAATACTTACGAATTCTTCGTGGCGAGCCAGAAATTGAAGTAGCTTTTCGCCGTTCCTTTTTGCCGTTGCTCGACTCTCCAGAGTTGAGCAAACCCTGAAACTGCTCGACTCTGGAGAGTCAAGCTACAACTGACAATTGATCACACTATGGCCGATCTGAGTGACAAAAAACTAGGTGAATTTCGCCTGATGCGACACCTTGGCAGCGGAGGAATGGCGGACGTCTATCTCGCCGAACAAACGACGTTGCAGCGATACGTTGCTGTCAAAGTCATGAAGCCCAATTTGATGGCTCATTCCGGCAGTGATATGGTGGCTCGCTTCAAACAGGAAGCGATGATGGCCGCTGGCCTGAATCACCCCAACATCGTGCAGGTTTACACAATTGGTCAGGAAGGTGATCTGCATTTTATTGCTCAGGAATATGTGCAGGGCAAAGACCTCGCCAGCATCATCAAAGACCGTGGCAAGCCGGATGTGTCGTCCGCGCTGCATGTTCTTCGGCAGGTGGCTGCGGCGCTGAAAGCGTCTGGACTGGCCGGGATCGTCCATCGTGACATCAAGCCGGAAAACATCCTCATCACGAAGAAGGGTGAGGTGAAAGTTGCCGACTTCGGACTTGCACAGCTTGGTGAATCGAACGTGGAAAGAAAAAGCGTCACGATGGGGACGCCGCTCTACATGAGTCCCGAGCAGGTCAGTGGTCGGGAACTGGATCCACGCTCAGATGTGTATTCGTTTGGCGTAACGGCATATCAGCTTTTGTGTGGCGAGACTCCGTTCAAAGGCAATTCTGCGATTGCGATTGCAAAGCAACATCTGACGACTGCGCCTCCTCCGCTGAAGGAAAAAAATCCCGCATTGCCTGATATTCTGTGCCGCATGGTGCATCGGATGATGGCCAAACGCCGCACTCTGCGGTATCAGTCTGCAGACGAAGTGCTTGAGGACCTGAAAAAGCTCGTTACTGCGCAGAAGCAGGGGCGTTCGCTGGACCTTGTCCGACTGCCTCGTCTCGAAGAACTGGAAAGATTATCCGAACAGGAACGTGCGAAGAATTTGTCGCAACCTAGTTCCTCTTCGAACGCTCAGGATGATGCCGATGACTATGGAATCGAATTGCCCTTTGGGGCAACAGCAGGAAAAACAGTGGCAATTCCTGTTCCGAGTCGTCGGAAGCCGCAGTCTGAGGCGGAAGGTGATGAACGCCGCGATGCAGCTGCGCGAAAACTTAAGGCCGGAGCGTCGTCGCACAAATCGGCTGATGATGCTGACGAAGGATCGTTCACGAAGCCCGGGTTCAAAATTAATCCCGAAGAGCTGATCGATATGACGGCTATGGTTGATATTGTGTTCTTCCTGCTGATCTACTTTCTTGTGACTTCAATGGATGGAGTTCAGTCGGCAATTCCAATGCCTGCGCCCAATGCGCAGGAGGGTGTTGGAGCGTCAACGTCGGTGGCGGAACCCAATTCTCTTGAACAGTTTGAAGAAAACGAAGATTACATCGTCGTGAATATCGACCATGACGACCGGATAGAAATCGACGGCAATCAACTTCAGGATATACCGGAGCTTGTCAACAAACTTCGCGAACTTCATTCTGCTCCGCCGAATCCAAGCAAGATGCTGGTTGTTGGCCACGGCGATGCCACCCATGGCACGATGGTTGCGGTGCTGGATGCGGGCCAGGACGCAGGGATCGAGATGGTACGCATTTCGATTGACAACCAGGGCGACGAGTGATGGCTATTTGTCTGAACTCTTTCGGATCTGCGATGGAACTTGTGTCGCCCCGTGAATCCGAATTTCTCGCGTTCGTGGTGGCGATTGTATGCGAGACTCAATACACTGCGACTTGCTTCGGAACCGACAGCAGTTGCGGATGATTGACCGATCGTCCTGTGGATCGGCTGTCTGGTTGCGGGCAATTACAACCTCTTTTGCCCCGACGCGACGACCTGGTATCGGCCTCGTCTTTAGTGTGTGTAACCTTTCGAATGTGTGATCGTTCAAGTACTCAGCGAAACGCTGTTCGTGGATTTTAGTCTGGAAACGTTTAATGAACAGTATCGGGAAGTGGCTGGAAGATGCCTGTTACGGCTTTTTGGTATGCAATTTTCTGTGGGGGATGTACTGCGTCATTGTGCTGTGGCGACGGGTCAAGCAGCTGCGATTCGAAAATGAAGATGCCGAAGCCGATTTTGTCAATGAACTGAATGAGCATCTGGGAAGGAAGGACTACGACGCTGCCAACGAGTTGTGTGACTACGATTTTCGCGCGGTACCGCGTCTGACACTGCTGATGATTGCGAATCGCGATCTGGATTTCACTCAACTTCGCCAGTTCGTCACGTCTCGTCTGCAGCGTGAAATTCTGAATGACATGGAAGAGCGTCTGAGTTGGGTTGTGACAGTCATCAAGGGCGGTCCACTGCTGGGACTTTTCGGTACCGTGATGGGGATGATGGCGGCGTTCGGTCGTATCGGCACAGGAGAAAAGGTCGAGGCTTCGCAGATCGCTGAAGACATCAGTATCGCGTTGATCTGTACAGCGATGGGTTTGCTGACTGCGATTCCGCTGGGCTATGTGCTTTCCGCGTTGTCGAACAGGGTTCGCGCTCTTCAAGAATCGATGGGTGCCAGCCTGACAAAAATTCTTGAAAACTTCCGTCCTCACAGTAAGTAGATTTTCAGCACGCAATTGTGACGAGACAAATGACAATATTTTGATGCGGGAGGAATTCGATGAGTCACGGATCAAGCTCGGGTGCGGGGGGTGATGATGAATCAATACTCCCCAGAAAAGCAAGTCATAACGAAGCCGAGTTCGACATCACCGCCATGATTGACCTTGTGTTCATGATGAACATTTTCTTTCTGGTCACGACGGTGGCTGCTGCGGCGGCACAGATCAACCTTCCATCGTCAAGTCACTGCGTTGCGGCGGATCCGGACGTGTCGGTGATTGTCTCCATTCTGGAAAGCCAGGAAGACGGCGGCTCGGGGCAGGTGTATCTGGGTGAAGCCAATGGTGGCGTACCACTGGAGACACTTGATGATCAGGAGCGACAAATCAAAGTCGCTGTTGAAGAGGGCGTCGAACTCAAAAAGAATACTTTCCTTATCAAAGCCGAAAGCAATGTCTCCCTGCGGGATGTTGCCCGGGTGGGCGGCTGGGCTGCGTCGATGCAAGGGGTTGAATTAAAACTGGCGGTGATAGAGAAGGACTAATTGGACATCGCCACTCTTGATACAAGAACCAGGAACAAGCCGCAAAAATCAGCCGGAGTGCTCTAGCACCCGGTTCTCGGGTTTGTCCTCTGAAAACCGGACGCTAGCGCGTTCCGGCTGATAAAAAGTGACCCTGTGAAAACCTGATCGGAAAGAAACGTGGCTCGGGAAGAATACGACGAACTGACCGACGAAGAGCTGGGTGGCGTGCGAGAACGGAAACGAAACGCATTTCGGTTGCGGAAGCGCGGCTGGTGGGATCGGCTTTCTGACAAGCTGATCGGTGGCCCGGAACGGCCGGGCGAACAAAAGGTCGGACGTTCTCCTATCGTTCTGTTGCTCGCCGGATGTACGGTTGGAGCTCTGTTACTTGCCATGATTTTCTGGTTCAAGATTTCCTCAACGCGCGAGCAGCGTGCGCTGAAGGAGGCCCAGCTTTCGCTCACGCAGGAGCGATATGCAGACGCTGAGGTGCAGTTCGCGGCATTCCTTGCCGACCATCCAAAATCCAGGTCGGCTGCATCTGCAAAGATCGGCCTGCATCGTTCGCGAGTCGAAAAGAGTATTATGCCCGACAACGCTCCTGACGTTGCCACGGGGTTAGCGGAATTGAACAGCCTGTTGACTGAGTGTCGTGAACTTCCGGGCTTTGCGGATCTTAAGGATGAAATTCGACGTTACGCCGATCGTCTGACGTTCGCAAGTGCCCGCATGGCAGACATCACAAAGGAGCAGGCTGCTCTTGACGTCAGCCGGAAAGCCATGGAGATCCTGACGCAGCATGCCGGAACGGAAGGTATCAAACCCGAGCGTCGGGAGTTTTTGATCAACCTTCAGAATCTCGGCGAAGCTTCCGTCGCAAGGGCGCATGATTTTGATTCGACGTTAAATCGGATCAAGCTGGAAACGGAAGCTGGCAATACGATCAGTGCGATCCAGACCCGAGCGGCGCTGATTGATAAGTATAAGTCTCTGGAGAGTGACAAAGCCGTCAGCAAAATTCTGGATGATATTTTGACCAAAGAGGCGGCATTAGTCGTCCGGTCGGATATCGGCAAAGACGCACTTGGGCCGATCTCTAATTCAAACACCATCATCTCATATGCACTCACACTGCGAACTCGCGCTGCAACTGACTTGGTATCTCAGGGACGTTTGGTCTTTTCGATTGGTATCGACAGTTGCCTGGCCGTCGATGCTGATACAGGAGACCCTGTGTGGCGGAAATCGATCGGGCTTGACTCACCTTTCGCTCCGATCGCGATCAAGGGGTCTAAGGCGATGTTGCTGGTCTACAGTACTCTGACCGAAGAATTGCAGATGCTTTCGCAACAGGACGGTAATTTGTTATGGCGTCAAAGTTGTGACAATCGTCCGACGGGCGCACCGTTGGTTATTTCGGACACGTTGTACGTCACGACAACAGCGAATGAGCTTTGGCAGATCTCCGTGACGACTGGCCGAGCGATCACAAAGCTGAAGTTTTCGCAGCCCGTGATCGGACCGCCGACAGTCTCCACGGACTCTCAGCGAATGGTGCTCCCTGGCGATCAGATGCTTGTCTACACAATCTCGATTAATCCATTCGGATGTGAGGGTGTCTCGTTGATTCCGCATCAGTCTGGCAGCGTAAAAGTTCCGATGCTTTCTGCCGGGCGATATTATCTGATGTGTGACAATATCGGGCAGGACGCCGCTCGCATTCAGACTCTTCAGATGAATGATGCTGGAAAACCAAATGCCGGAAAACTGAGCGTTGTTGCGGAGAATGCCGTCGAAGGACATGTCGAAAATCCATGTCTGCTGCGTGGATTTGAATTGTTTGTGCCATCCACTCCTCAGCGTGTCACTGCGTTTCGTGTGGCGGACGAAGTCAATCAGCCGCCCCTGTCAAGAATTGGCACGAATCAACTTGAAGAGGGCCGACAGACTCGAATGTTCCTGCTGGCTGGGCCAGGCGGACAGCTCTGGCTGGGTGGTCGGGATCTTCGCAAGTTTCAGACACGTACAAATACGATTTTGCTTGATTCCGGTGTGACAGCAGAAGGCGAACATCTGCAGCCAATCCAGTTCGTCGATGAAGCTGTGTTTCTAACAAGTCGGACATCTCGGACAGATCAATCGACAGATCAACGAAAGCAAACAGCATCCGTCTTTTTCACGAGAGCCGATCGCGAACAGATGAAAGGCATCTGGAGAACGGTTTTGGGATCTCGACTGGTGGCTGTCGCTCCAGCCACTGGTGGCCAATCGCTGATTGCGATCGCAGACTACGGCGAAGCGTATCGTGTATCGTTGCAGGAAATCGCTCAAGGCGGTTTCGCTCTGGAGACCAACAGTCGGTTTCGACTACCGGATAAACTTGCGTCGTCGGTTGATGGGCTGGTTCTGAAGGACGGACGCGCGGCGGCCTGGTGTGGTGCTCCGGAGCCGTCACTTTGGACATTTACGGCGACCGGCCAGTTGGAACGCAAATGGACCTTGCCGGATGTACCTCAGGTTCCGCCAGTCGCCATTGACGGAGGTGTCG
>JANOZG010000810.1:0-6235 GCA_031429275.1 Planctomycetota bacterium | reverse complement strand
CGACAATCGCATACACGTCTCGCATGAGTCGCGTGCGGACATCCGAAATCACGATGCTGTCGCGAATGAACATGGGACGCTTCTGCGGCGACCCTTCATTCCGTTCAATAAACGCATCAAAGTGTGATTTCTTGCTGAGTCCATTTTTGTACTGAACGAGTACCGGAATTCGCACTGCAATTCGTTGCTTCTCCTGCAATGTTTTTCGCATTTCGTGAAACACGTTGTCATCAATCGACTTGCGATTCCATTTCGTCGCCTTGCCGTTGAAACTATCAAAAACGAAGAATCCGTGGGTGGTGTCAGATTCGCCGGTCTTCGCCCGTTTTTCAACGGGTTTTGATGCAGGCAAATGCAAAGCCCATTGCGACAGGTGCAACATCGGCTGGATCATTTCGCGAACCGTGTCACTGCACTGAGCGACAACAGACGTAATCGTCTGACAGTTGAGCACGATCTGTGTGTCAGCATCTTCAACAGTGACGACAAGGTCCTCTTTCAGCACAGGATAAAAGTAGTCCTGCACAATGGCATCAACGACCGCCGCAGAAGTCCACCGTTCGTCACAAAATGGGACGACGATCGAAAGCCCGGGATCGCTGCCTCTTTCCAGAAAAAAGTCTTCACAGAACTGCTCGATAAACTTCTGATCGTCCACCGGAGCGGCAGCTTCATCTTTGATAGGCTTTTCACCAAACCAGCCATCTGGCGTGTAGCTCTTATCTTCAACATGGTGAGATCGCAAAATCGACTGCCCAACAAGCAACCGTTTCCGATCATCGTGCCGCACCGTCACTCCAAAAAAACTGCGGATGCGACTGCAACGCGGAAACACGAACTTGCCAAGTCCCCAACGGCCACGCCCGGAGTCCGTTTTGTTTGACTGTCCTTCCGCTCGGAAGAAATAGTAGAAGGGATTTCTAACGCCAGCGACTTCATGGAACTGATTCACATCTCCAGTGAGACCGGTCGTGCCACTGTCTTCATAAGTGATAAAATGACAATCATCGCTGCGGAGGGGAGCATCTCTCAACCCGCTGCCTTCAGCATGAAAATGCTCCCAGCCGTTTTTAAAGTAGCGTTTCGAGGCTTCCTGGGATAACGCAGACTTGCTGCCGGACACAAAGATCCGTACCGATATCGGTCCCGTGTGTCCGGGCCGTCTCGCATCAAGAGAATTCTGCACGGCTTCACGAACGAACGCGCGCAACTCGGTATCATTCGCGAAGAACTCACCTTGAGTCGCTTCGCGGTTTTTGAACCGAGGGTTCACTTTGCTGAAATGCCATGCGAGTTTCATAGTGGTGCAATCGCTTGACGAACGCTGATTTTTGCCAATCCTCACGTTACCGCAGGATCGGGATTTCTCAAGTTAGAATCACCCCGGGAACACTTCCTGTTTCTTCGGATTTGTAGCAGGAAATAGAATACGAAATATACGCAAGCAGCGCAGCTTAGGTCGTCGCAATTCTCGCTGACTGGCAAGAATTGCCGACCAAAATGCCCTGAGTTCCAATTCGTGGCTTCAAACGTTAGATTTTTCGTATGAATCATGCGCGCATTTTTCGGGAAGCAAACGACGTGCGCGGCTGATGTCAGCGAGCTGGGAGACTCCTTTAGGTCAAGGGCTCTCAGCCCCTGTTAGGTTTTGGCGGGATTTTTCTGGTTTCCGCTTCGTAATTTGCATCCTCTTTCGCTTTCGCTGAGGTCCGGAATGTCATTTGATCGCCGTCATTTTATGAGTTCCGCCGGTTTGTCAGCCTTTGGCCTGACGATCTTGAACCCCCAGACAGCATTAAGTGGTGGTCGTTCGATCGGGCTTCCCGAAGGCCCAGCCAGCGTTGAAGGAAACGACACGGGCTATCGTTACTGCCTGAACACCAGCACAATTCGCGATCAGAAACTTGGCATCGAGAAGGAAGTTGCGATAGCGGGCGAGGCAGGCTACGACGCCATCGAGCCCTGGATTCCGACGCTTCGCGAATTCGTGAAACAAGGTGGTAGCCTGTCAGATCTTCGCAAGCAGATTTCTGATGTGGGACTGACCGTAGAAAGTGCCATTGGTTTTGCAAACTGGATCGTCGATGACGATGGTCGCCGCTCAGAGGCATTGGAAGAAGCCAAACGCGACATGGATATGCTTCGGGAAATCGGCGGTATTCGCATCGCCGCGCCACCCGTGGGCGCCCATGAGAGCAAAAGTCCAAAGATTGAATTGTCCATCGTGGCCGAACGTTTTCGCGCGTTGCTGGAGGCAGGTGATCAAACTGGCGTGGTGCCTCAACTTGAAGTCTGGGGCTTCTCAAAAAATCTATCGCGTCTGGGCGAAGTCATGTATGTGCTTGGGGAAGTCGGGCATCCTAAAGCATGTGCACTGCTGGATATCTATCACCTCTACAAGGGCGGATCTGATTTCGCGGCACTCCGACTGCTCAGCAGCAACGCGATGCAGGTGTTCCACGTAAACGATTATCCGGCCATGCCAGAACGAGACAAGATCGGGGATGCTGACCGCGTTTATACCGGCGATGGCATTGCACCGATGTCGCAGATTCTCAACGACATCGGTGGCCCCGGCCGAAACGTCGTGCTGTCGCTGGAATTGTTCAATCGCGAATACTGGAAGCAGGATCCACTGGAAGTTGCCAAGACCGGGCTGGCAAAGATGAAAGCATGCGTGGAGACGGCGGTTGCTCAAAGAGCGGCGACGGGAAAAATTTAGCACAGCATTCACGAATCGAAATCGCCTATGAACATTCGGCAGCATTTGTTTGGCTGCTTGTTGCTGTCGTCACTGCATTCTGCGATTCACGCCGAGATTAAAGTCTCCACGGGCCAAAGCGAGGAGAATTCTGGTTTTACGTTCCAATCCGTGTCCGTGCCATCCGACAATGACGCGGCAACGAACGCGACGTTTGAGATCGTGAGTGGCAGCGTCGATTCGAATGGTGGAGATCTCGACGTGCTGCACGACGGACGCGTGCCAGCCAGTGATGATCAGCCGGGGCGAAATTTCTTTTTTCGAGCAGGCACGAATGGTGGTCGCATTCGCATTGATCTCGGCAGCGTCATCGATGTGAAAGAAGTCAGCAGTTATTCATGGCATTCCAGCTCCCGGGCGCCGCAGGTTTATCGCTTGTACGCGGCCAATGGGGTGGGGACAGACTTCAACCCGGAACCAAAAGCAGGCGTCAATCCGGCTCAGAATGGTTGGAAGCTGATCGCGAATGTTGATACTCGTCCCATGGGAGACAAAAACGAAGGTGGTCAACATGGAGTTACGATCTTCGACACCGCCGCAACCATTGGACAATTTCGCTATCTGCTATTTGATATCGAACAGACCGAAAACCGCGACCCGTTTGGCAATACATTCTACAGCGAAATTGACGTTGTCGATGCTAATGGTCCCGCTCCAACTTCGACCGTCGAAAAGCCGATTTTGACCTCGTTCGAGACAGACGATGGCAAATACCATTTCACCGTGGATGCCACAGAAGCACCGGACCTGCTGGATTGGTCAGAAAAGGAACTGAGATCTGTCGTTGTCGAATGGTATCCGCGAATCGTAGCCATCCTGGCAAGTGAAGGGTATGTGGCTCCAGCCGATGTTTCATTTCGATTCCGCCACGACATGCGCAACACTCCAGCCTCGGCTGCTGGAGCTGGAGTGAATCTGAATGCGCCGTGGTTGCGCACTCAACTGCAAAGCGAAGCACGTGGCGCAGTTGTGCATGAATTGGTACATGTCGTCCAGAACTACTGGAGCCGTCGTGGAAACGACAATGCCGCTAAGACGCCTGGCTGGGTTGTAGAAGGCATCGCCGACTACGTGCGTTGGTTTCTGTATGAACCGCAATCTCGTGGAGCTGAAATCACGAAAGGCAATTTCCACGGGGCGAGATATGACTCCAGTTATCGCATCACCGGAAACTTTCTCAACTGGCTCACTCAGACCTACGATAAAGATTTCGTGCAGAAACTCAACGCCGCCGCTCGCGAAGGTCGTTACGCGGAGTCAGTTTGGAAAGACCTGACTGGCAAGACGATGCAGGAGCTTGGTGACGAGTGGAAGAAGTTCCATGAACAACGACTCAACGGTAATCAGTAGGGAGTTTTGGCTGCAATTTGAGAGCTGCAATTTCAGATTTCAGATTTCAGATTTCAGATTTCAGATCTCAGATCTCAGATCTCAGATTTCAGATCTCAGATTTCAGATCTCAAAGTCCGAGGAATGAGGCTCAATCGGCGAGCCCGAATCGAACGATGCACCAGAGCGCCTTGAAACCATCGCGCCAGCCAATCTTCTTGCCTTCTGCATATGTGCGTCCGGCGTAACTGACCGAAGTCTCAAAAACTCGCAGCTTGCGGCGAGCGATTCTAGCGGTGATTTCTGGCTCAAATCCAAATCGGTTCTGCACCAGCTTCGGAGTGATGTCGTCGATCACGCTACGACGAAAGACTTTGTAGCACGTCTCCATGTCAGACAGATTCAGATTCGTAAAGCAGTTCGACAAAGTCGTCAGAAATCGATTGCCCAGATAGTGCCAGAAGTATAAAACTCGATGCGCCTGATCACCAAGGAAGCGGCTTCCGAAAACAACATCAGCTTTGTTTTCTACGATGGGCTGAAGCAGGCGAGGGTACTCGGCTGGATTGTATTCCATATCAGCGTCCTGAATGATCACGATGTCACCTTTGACATTCGCAAAGCCCGTCTTCAGCGCCGCTCCTTTGCCTTTGTTGACGTCGTGAAAGAAGATGCGAATCTGGTTGAAGTCATCGTTTCCGCCTTCAGCTTCGAGCGCCTTCAGGACGTCGCGAGATCGATCTTTGCTGCAGTCGTCGATAAGGATCAGCTCCTTGCGAATCGGAACCTCGCGAACTTTATCGATCAGCTGTCTCAGCGTTTTTTCTTCGTTGTAGACAGGTATCACAACCGAGAGTCGCAGTTCCGGCGGAATCACGTAAAAGCCCAACTGCTGGCACGCAGATTCGCCGATCGTACTTTTTTGTAGAGCGTACCATTCTGGTGACCACGGTCGCAAAGATTCAGGGTGTATTGTTTCAGTCATCGCGGGGGGAGATCTTTCTTCGCGTCCGTTTGTTGTCGATTTGGCATCATTACACTCTGCCCCAAAATCCGACGACAGGCGGCTTTGAGATGGTCAGAATTGTCAGAAACAACGAACACCGTTACGGTTTTTGCTGGTTTTCCGCCAATCAGCCCTGGGCTTGTCCGCTCGATCCTTACGTTGTGAAGCGGAATATCGTAAGAATCTTTACGGCTTTGCTGGAGCGAATTTTCAGATGTGTGCAACCAAACGCCGGTTTCGTCAGGTTCCAGCAGCTTTTTCAGCGATAGAGCCAATCGTCCCATCGTGAGCCGACCGTTGATATCGTGCGCAAGGCGTAACCACGGTCGATTCTGCATGGGACAGCGAAACAACATGCAGTCGAAGCCGATATTTCCAAAGTAACCGCTCGCCGCAACAACTTCTGCAATCCTGCGGCAATGATCGATCGCCGACCGCCAGATCATCAGTTGCGGGGCATCTTCCGGAGTACCGTTTCTTGCAGCAGAATGCACGACGCTGCCGCGATATTGACCGGTGTCATCAGTCAGCATTTCCGCCGCGCCGATGAAGTTTACGCGGCCTGCAGTCGATTCCGATTGCGTGATGAAGAACTGCAGGCCGCATTCCATGATGCGTTCAATCCACGGTTCGATATACACACATTCGTTGTGGTCAAATCGAGATTTCAACCACGCAAGCTGTTCAGGTCGAAGTTCAGCCGCTGTGCCTAACAGTCGGTTTCGAGACGCATGACTCAAATCCGCCTTGATGACCCAGCCGCGCGTTGAATAGCGGCGTGCGACTTCGATTGCAGTTTGCACTTCCGCTGCTGAACGGCAGAGTGTTCCGAAGGCATCGATTCGCCCATAACCGTCCATCTCAATGGCGACATCGAACTGTGACTGAAACTGTCGACTATTGATGAAGCCAACGGCATTAATGTCAGGAGCGTTAATAGGAGTCGCCCGCATTTCAGCAGCAATCGCTGTTAACGTTTGCTCGTCATTTTCGATTTTTCTATCATGCATGTGACTTAGCGTTGATATCGCCACGTCGCTCCAACCCCACGGCGAAGCATGCCAGAGATCAGTTGGATCTGTACGCACGCGAGGTTCATTCCGTAGGACGCCTGCACACTCTTGTAGCGTTAAAAATTC
>JANOZG010000809.1:0-6173 GCA_031429275.1 Planctomycetota bacterium | reverse complement strand
TAGCCCTCTCCCCCCGAATTCATAACAGAACATGCCAAGTCAATAGCGGGGGGCGAGGGGACAGTCAAAAATCCCTTCTCCCACGAGCTCGGGGGAGAAGGTGGCCGACAGGCCGGTTGAGGGGGCTGACTCGTAAGTGAAACAACGATGACCGTGATATCCGATCAGATCACATTGATGCAACTTGCCCTGCAGCAGGCACGTCATGGGGAAGGCTTCGTCGAACCGAATCCCATGGTTGGCGCGGTTGTGGCGACGGCAAGCGGCGAAGTCATATCCACTGGCTATCACAGGCGATTCGGCGAAGCTCATGCGGAAATCCATGCGATCGCGGAGGCTGGATCAAGAACATCCGGAAATGATCTGTACGTAACCCTGGAACCTTGCAGTCATTTTGGAAAAACACCTCCCTGCGCGGACGCCGTGATCAAGGCGGGGTTTCGGCGAGTGATCATTGGTTGCCAGGACCCAGCGCCACATGTTGCCGGTCAGGGCATTCGACGGCTGCGAGAGGCCGGCGTTGATGTGACTGTCGGAGTTTGCAAGACGGAAGCAAAGCGGCTGATCGCTCCTTTTGAGATGTTAATGCTCAGAAAGCGTCCGTGGGTTCACGCCAAATGGGCGATGACACTGGATGGCCGGACGGCCTCGCGTACCGGTCACTCGAAGTGGATCAGCAGCGCAGCATCGCGAGGCATCGTGCATCAGCTTCGTGGACGGATGGATGCCATCATCACAGGCGCCGGGACCGTGCGAAGTGATAATCCGCTGCTCACGGCGAGACCGCCGGGAATTCGCACGCCGTTGCGAGTGATCATTGATGCCCATGGAGCTTCATTGCACGCTGATACAAATCTGGTTCGATCGCGGACGGACGGCCCGGTCCTGATCTGCATCAGCGACACAGCATCAACGCAGGAAGTTCAGCGACTGCAATCACTTGGAGTTGAAGTTTTTCAATGCCCCACTAACCCTACAGGCAGAATCGACTTGTCAGCAGTTCTGGAAGAGCTGGGACGTCGACAGTGTACGAACGTGCTGACGGAAGCCGGTTCCAAACTTCTCGGAAGCCTGTTCGACGCGTCACTCGTAGACGAAGTCCACGTCTTCATCGCACCACGGTTTGTCGGTGGAGCGGACGCTCGTCCGGTGATCGCTGGCGAAGGTGCCGCTTCGATCACTGAAATGCCAAACGTGATTAATGTGCGGCAGAGTATCATCGAAAGTGACGTCCTCATTGAGGGCGATGTTCTACGATAACGACCGAGGCAAAAATTACAGTCTGGTTTCGTTGAGGTAAACGAGATGAGAGGTCACAATCTGAGCGGCAATGGAGTTGTTTAGTTTTCCTGCCTCGGAATCTCCTTGCCATAAATTGCGATTTCAGTTGTCCAGTATTCGGCGTCGGCAGCACACAAAGACAAATCATTCACGAGGTTGCCCCTAAACCACTTCCTCTCTCTCCCCGAAATCAGGTGACAGCAGGACAAAGTGGCGATGCTCAACTCTTTAGCCTCATTTGCTGGCTCACGGTTCGGCAGGAATCTCACAAAAAGCGTTCTGAGTTTTTTGCGATCTTCGAACCTGCTCGAACTCATGACGCTCGCAACACCACGATTGTGCGATCATCGTGAGGTGGGACCGTTCCAGCAAAAACATTGACAGCATCGACCAGTGTCTGAATGATTTCTGCTGAATCCATACCACAGTTCACGAGAATTCTGTCGATGCGACCTTCTCCAAATTGTTCTCCTTCCGAGTTGTGAGTTTCGGTAATGCCGTCTGTGTAAAGCACCAGTTGATCACCGAGCTGCATGTAAAACGACGCTTCGGCGAACTCGGTATCGCCCAGAACTCCCAAAGGCAGTCCATTCACTTTATCAAGCGTGATGACGCCTCCAGCCAGACTTCGTTTCAGCCGCGGTGGATTGTGTCCCGCACAGGAGTAAACAAGCTTGCGAATCTGGGGGTCGTACACGGCATAGAATGCAGTCACGAAGGTTTCAATACGACTGGAATAGTGCATTGCGAGATGACGGTTCAGGTATTCAAGGACTTTTCCAGGCTGCGATGTTGGCCCCGGATAAGTGTGAGCAATGCAGTGAGTAACGGCCATGATCACTGCCGCAGGAGTCCCATGGCCGCTAACATCGCCGATGAAGATTCCCCATTTTCCGTCGGGCAATTCAAAGAAGTCATAGTAGTCTCCCCCGGCTCGACTGGCGGGCTGATAATAGGCCTTCAGGTCCATGCGCGGAACAATCGGTAGTGATTCTGGCAACAGAGATCGTTGCAATCGTGCAACCGTCTTGAGTTCGCGGTCCAATTCTCGATACGCTTGCTCCAATTGTCGCTTCAGAACCAGCGTGCTGGTGGCTCGTCCAAAGAGGTTTGTCCTCCAGACAAGATCGGGAACTTTGTCTTTTGCAAACGCGTACGGCTTACGCTGAAGCAGGATGACTGTATTCATCGATTCTCCGTCATCGTACATAGGAATCGCAATCACGGAGTGAAAGCCATCGAAGTACTCAAACGCCGGATCTTCCGTCGAGATATTCAGATCCTCAATAAGCATCGTTTCATTGGAATAGCCAAGTTGTTCCAACAGGCCGCCATTGATCAAAGGAAGCCGATGAGGTTCCATCCATGGGTCAATTTCTTCTTCCCAGGCGGTGCATCGCGTCACACGAATCAGCGGTCTTTCCAGTCCGCGTCGGCTGAGCGAAATTCTTCGTTCGACAGGAGACAGCTGTTGCAGTTTTTCTCCATACGTTCGAACGAGAGCCTGTGGATCGGTTTGCTGACTGATCGTGCGTACCATGTCTTCTACGATTGCAAGTCGATCAGTCCAGTCAGAGGGCAAGGATTCCATGTTCCATCCAAAATGAAGTGCGAGTGCAACGGATTATTGCTCGACAATCAGAAATCACGCTGGATGCCATGATCGCGTTAGACACTTTTGCGAGTATCTGTTCAGCTCAAATTCTACGCGAACTGTGCCCACGTCGAAGTCGTTTGACAGCCCAAAAGACTAAGAACCCCGAAGAAACCCCCCGTGGTTCACGCAGGTTTTGTTAGGGGTTCAAATTAGTCGAAGACGGCACAATGGTCATTGAATTAGAATCTGTCGACAAAGGCCAGTTCGGGATGCGAAGGAGGCCCGACTTGGCGAGCCATCGATCGGTCCGGCTCCACGAAACGTTTTGAGTTGCTGGAAACTCCTACCTCGTTCGGGAAATCCCGGACTTCTGCTGCTAAACGCCGGGTTTCTACCCGCACGTTTGATGCGTCGAATCTTCGAACGTTGCCGCGAAGAAACACGCCTGATGACCCGGCCAATGGGTCGTGAGGAGTTCTCCGTTTGGTGTGCGTTGAGCCACGATTTCCTGACCTACGTTTGCTCACAGACAAGAGCATTTCGATGGTCGGCAATGTGACTGACTTCTGCGATCAGAGTGATGCAACAAAGGCCGACATAGCCTTCAACGAAAACGCAGCAGCCATCTGGAATTGACGGCAGTCCTTACACGAGAGTGGTAGTTCAATGACACGATTTGACGCACGCCGCCGAAAACAAAGAACGACTTCCGAATTACTTTGGACTCCTGAACAGCTGGAAATCCGATTGCTGCTTTCGGTGAATTCTCTCAGCGTCGATCCGTCTGCACCGATCCTGCCCATCGGTTCATTCACGCTCGGAGGCGGCTCATCCACGCCCTCGACGCTCCTGATCAACAACCTCAACGCTGCAGGCAGTGTCGATGTCTCTGCCCGCAGCGTTACGCTCAATGTTGTTCCGGAGAGCGGAGATTCTTCATTGCTTCGATACACCTGGCAGACTGTGGAGGTGCCTGTCGGCGGTGGTCTAATCACCTTTTCACGCAACAGTTCAAACTCTGCGAAGTCGAATACGTTGACATTTGACCGATCAGGTACCTATCGAGTCAAGGTCACGATTCAGAATCCCGGCGGTCCGACTTCAGAAGTGTCGATCCAACTCAATGTCGTGCAGGTTTTTACGACTCTGTCAGCGACCACGTCCACGGGGAAAAGGATCTCAACAACAAGTCAGACATTGAGCAGCATCACTGAAAGATTTACGGCAACGGCCCTGGATCAGTTCGGGCGTGCGATGGCAGAACAGCCTTCCGTTTCGTGGCAGGTTGTGAAGTCTCCTGCCGGTAGCAACCCTGCACTGACAACCGACGGAAACGCCGTTTCAGTGGAATTCGACCGCGTCGGGGCGTACTTACTGAAAGCGAAAAGCGGTTCGTTGGAAGTCAATGGCGCGATCAATGTGGTGCCCGTGCTGACATCGTTTTCCTTGACAACTCCGGACGGGAATTCTCTAGCGACTGGTCAAACATCCACGGTCACTTCTACAAACCTGCGACTCAATTACCGACCACTTGACCAGTTTGGTCAAGTGATTACATCGCCTTCTTCGATCGCATGGACAACAACATCGGCTCCGACCGGCGGAAAAGTCACGACAGCACTGGCCAGCGGTGTGTTGACTGTGTCGTTTTCTCGACTTGGTGAATATACAACAGAGGCTCGCATTGGCAGTCAGACTTTTCGCCTTTCGGCGAACGTCGTCGCGACACTCACAGCGATTGGAGTTCGTACAGGCGAGAATAAGGACGTCAGTCTGAAGAGTCCTCTGACTGTGACCGGGACGACTCAGCAACTGACGGCGATTGCTCTCGATCAGTACGGGACTCCGCTTCTGGAACAACCGGAAGTCAGTTGGCAGTCAATATCAGCGGCTCTGGGTGGAACGGCATCGTTGACAGCAAGCGGAAACGCGGTGAGCGTCGCGGTGACTAAAGCCGGAACATATGGCCTCCGGGCTTCTGTAGGTTCAGTGATCAGCAATGTGTCTCTCAATTATACGCAGACACTGAAAAACCTGACTCTTGCGACAGCCAATGGAGCAGCAGTTGATCCAGGAGGGACGATTACTGTCGCCGCGGCAAGCGTTCAGTTGGTACTCCGTGGCGTTGATCAGTTTGATCAGCCCATGAAGGCGCTTCCGACGACTCAGTGGAGCACGACGTTGAACGCAACGGGAGTAACGGCTTTGCCAGGGCTTGCGAACGGCGTGGCAAAGTTTGCGTTCAGTCGTCTAGGGACGTTTTCGATCCGAATCCAGAACGGCAGCACATCGTTGAGCTTCAACGCGTCGGTGGTTCCCGTTCTCACAGCGTTTAAGGTTCGGACTGACAGCGATCAGAGCGTTTCCGACAACGGAACCTTGAGTTTTGCTGGGACATCTCTGGGATTTTCAGCAACGGGAGTCGATCAGTTTGGTGCTGTCCTGGCGGAACAACCGACGGTTGCCTGGCAAGCCACTGCTGTGCCGGCTGGAGGCAGTGCAACGTTAACCGCCAATGGCAACAACGTTTCCGCTGCGATGACGCGAGAAGGAAAATACTCTCTTCGCGCTCAGTCCGGAGCGGTCGCGTTCAATTTTGCTTTGACCGTGAAACAGACATTGACGGCGATTAGCCTTGTGTCACCATCTGGTTCTATTCTGGACCAGGCACAGCCACTTTCGGTGGCCACGTCGACTCAGAAGCTAACCATTCGTGGTCTTGATCAGTTTGGAAATGCTGTGGCCACATTACCCCGAGTTGTCTTGACGACGTCAACTGAGGTTGAAGGTGGAAACGCATCCGTGTCGGTAAGTGGGGCCAACGCAACAGTGACCTTCAATCGAATCGGCAACTATTCGATTCTTGCAGAAATCGGTTCGATCCGGGCATCGGGAGTATTTCAAGTGATCCCCACGGTGACTTCGCTGGTGGTCACCGACGCCGAGAGTCGCCCAGTGATCGCCACCAAACCAATCGTCGTGACGGGGACAGATTCTGTATTGAAGGCCACTGCACTCGATCAATTTGGGCAATCCCTTCCGATCCAGCCCCAAATCCTCTGGTCAGCTATCGCGACTCCCACTGGCGTTCAGCTTGCTGTAAACGTGACAGGTAACCAGGCAGCACTGACCTTTAATCGGGCAGGTGTTTATATTGTGCGCTCGGCGTACGGGAACCTTGTTGCGAACTTCTCGCTCAATGTCGTACAAACAGCAACCAGTCTTGAATTGACGGCTGCAAGTTCAACAGTCACGTTCAATGGAACTCGCCAGGTGTCGGCCAGGTCGCTCGACC
>JANOZG010000808.1:0-12204 GCA_031429275.1 Planctomycetota bacterium | reverse complement strand
AACGGCTGTGATGCGACTGTTTGGAAAGTGTTCAGCCATCCACAGTGAAAGTGAGCCCCAGCCACATCCCAATTCAAGAACATCCTGCCCATCACACAATTCCGCGCGTTCGCAGGTGATTTTAAGGGCTGCAACTTCGGCCTGAACAAGAGTTGACTGTGGAGTTGGCCAGAAGCACGAACTGTATTTACGGTGAGTCCCGAGAACTGCCGCGAAGAACTCCGGCGGAAGTTCGTAATGTTGCTCGTTGGCTTTTTCCGGCACTGGTGCGATGGGACCGGATCGCATTGATGCCAGAAATTGCTCAAACGCCTGCAGATTGGCGTCTGGATTGCCTTGATCACAGTCGAGCAGCCGTCTTCGACAGAGTTTTCGAATGGCCGCACGTGTGATGACATCGGGTATGATGCCTCTTTCCACCGCGTCCAGACTGAGCGAAAGCATGCTCATAGTACGCTCCGTGTCGCGGCGTTAGTACCGATCGTGATCGTATCACGCACGCATTGCGGCTTGTCAAACTGGATTTGCACAACGCCAGTGTATCGCTCGTCGAATGAGGCTTCGCAGTAGCTGAGATAGTAATCCCACATACGAATGAAACGATCGGGATAGCCGAGATCACGAACCTCCTTCAAATTTGCATGAAACCGGTTTCGCCATTCCCGCAGTGTCTGAGCGTAGTGGGTCCCAAAGTCTTCCGCATGTACGAATCGCAAATCGGTGGTACGGGATGTGGAGTCCAGCATCGTCTTCATAGACGTAAGGCAGCCGCCGGGAAAAATGTAACGCTGAATGAAGTCCACTGTTCGCAGATATTGTGGATATCGCTGATCGGGCATGACGATGCCTTGAAGAACGAATGTGCCTGCCGGTTTCAGCAGTTCGCTGCATTTTTGGAAGTACGTGTCATGAAACTGGTGGCCAACCGCCTCGATCATTTCCACCGAAACCAACTTATCGTATGTCCCGGTGAGATCACGATAATCCTGCAACAGTAAAGTAACACGATCGGTCAAGCCTGCATCAGAGATGCGTTTGCGGGCGACATCGAACTGCTGTTGCGAGATTGTCGTTGTCGTGACGCGGCAACCATATTTCGTTGCTGCGTGAATTGCCAAACCGCCCCAGCCGGTACCGATTTCCAATAAATGGTCACTTGGCTGCAGATCGAGCTTTCTGCAGAGGCGATCCATCTTTTCAATGGATGCCTCCTGCAATGTACTGTCCGGCTTCAGGAAAATACCGCTGGAATACGCCATCGTGTCATCAAGGATCAGCTTAAAGAAGTCATTCCCGAGATCATAGTGCGCGTGGATGTTACGTTGACTTCCTGATTTGCTGTTCGCGTGCCAGCGATGATAAAGTCGATTAAAGAATCCCGTGATGCGTGACACCCCGCTGTCAAGGCGGTCCATGGCTTGTGTGTTGCGTACAAAGATTCGAAACAACGAGGTCAGGTCGTCGCAGTCCCAGTCGCCACGCATGTAAGATTCTGCAACCGACAGGCTTCCCCCCAAAACCGCGTGCCTGAAGAACGCAAGATTGTGGACATGCAATGTTGTCTGCAAGTCGTTGGTTTGGCCAAGCGTTGTTGTTCCGAGAAGATCGGCAATTCGGATTTCGCCATTAGAGAGACTTTCGAGCCTCTTCAGGAACAGCCGGCGCAGAACCCGACAGCCGGAAGTTGAAAGCGCGAATGAACATTGACGATTGCTTGATCGCGATTGAAGTTGGTCGCTGGCTACAGCTGAGCTCATGAGGTGGTGTTTTCTGTTGAGGAGAGAATCGGATTACGCAGCGATGCGGCAGTAACAAGTTTTCCGGGATGCGGAACGTACGGTACCCGTTTCAACCAGAGTCGAAATGCCTGCCAGTAAATCGCAAGAAAGATCTGTAGTGTCATCACCGGATAGCGGAGCAGCATTCGCGTCTGTTGCCACCGCGTCAATTCCAGTTGAGACAATGATAAGACCGCATCAAATCGCTTGCCAGTCAATCGACTTTCGTCAGAAGGATGATCGGTAAACATAGTTTCTTCGACGGCGATGTTTTCGATAACGATGGAGAGCCGTTCAAGCGGCAATGAAAGTTGCCAGCGGTATATCATGTTCATCGGCATGAACGGGGAGACATGAAACTCCTTTGAATTCTCGAAACGCATTGTGTGTTGATTCATCGGCCGACTACTCGTGTTACCGATCTGTGTTGCGTCGGCGGCGAGATCTGCAATGCTCAGTACGTAACAATGTCGCTCGTTCCACGGAGTGTTGCTGACTTCCGCAACGACCGTTTCAAGCTTCTCACCGGTTGCATCGAAGCAGTAGTAGAAGCTCACCGGGTTCATTCGGAAACCGAAGTAGCGAACGTTTGTCAGCAGTGCGATGGGACCAACGGGGCGTTTCCCAGTGCGATCATAAATCAGATCTGCAACACATTCGCTCAATGGTCGAGTCGGATCGCCGAGATAGTCAGCTCGGCGGAAGCGAGCGATCGCGGGCCAGCGAGTTGACCAGAAACCTCGACGACCGAAAACTTTGTCGATCTCCGCAAGATCCGCGTAGACCATAAACAGGCCGAAGCGAAAGGAATGCTCCACTGGATCAAATCGACGATGAACGACGTGGCCTTCATAGAGGCAGCTTCTCATGAAACCGCCTCCTTCGGCAGCAATGCATCACAAACGCGGATCGCACTGACAACGCCGTCTTCGTGAAATCCATTGCCCCAGTAAGCACCACAATACGATGTGCGATTTGAGTTGATCAGCTCTCCATGACGAGCCTGTGCAGCAGCTCGACGCACGGTGAAGATGGGGTGAGCGTATTCGAAGCGTTTCAGAATTTTCGACGGGGCAATATTTTGCTCACTGTTGAGCGTGACATTGAACGAATGGCGTGATTTTAAATGTTGCAGGATGTTCATTTGATATGTGACAGTCGCTGGCTGAACATTTCTTTGGGACGATTTTTCATTCAGCAGATAATTCCACGCCGCCCACGTGCGGCGTTGTTTTGGCAACACAGATTCATCTGTATGCAGCACAGCGACATTGCGTTCATAGGGGAATTCCGAAAGCACGGATCGTTCGACGTGCGTCGGATCGGCCAGCATACGCAGACACTGATCACTATGGCACCCAAACACAACATGATCGAAAGTCTGCTGTGGCTTGTTCCTTGGGGTGACAACGACCGCGTGTGCGGTACGTTCCACTTTCTCGATTGGTGTGTTGAGCGAAACACAGTCCCGAAATCGCTTGACCATCTGAGTCACATAACTCCGGGAACCGCCTTCAATCACGCGCCAGACCGGGCGATTTCGTACGCTCAGTAAACCGTGATTCTTGTAGAATTCAACAATGAACTTGATCGGAAAAGTCTCAAAGGTTCCCACGGGACAAGACCAGATGGCCGCACCCATGGGCAAAAGATAGTGGTCGGCAAACTCACGCGAATAGTTGTTTCGAGCGAGAAATTCACCAACTGTAGATTCTTCAGGTAACAAGTGTGAAAGCGCCAGCCCGCAGGCTTCTTTGTTGAAGCGTAAAATATCTCTTAACATGCGAAAGAAGCTTGGTCGAATCAGATTGCGGCGTTGCGAAAACAGTCCGTTTAACGAGGAACCATTGTATTCCAGATTTGCTGAATCACAACGCACGCTGAAGCTCATGGATGTTGGAAGTGACTTGACGTTCAACTCGTTCAGCAGAGCGATGAAGTTTGGGTATGTCCAATCGTTAAAGACAATGAATCCCGTATCAATCGCGTGGTGTTCTCCATCTAACTCGACATCGACCGTATTTGTGTGTCCTCCGAGATAGTCATTGGCTTCAAATACCGTGACATCATGAACCTCGCTCAGCCGATAAGCGGCTGTCAGACCAGAGATCCCAGCCCCAATAATTGCGACCTTCATGCTTCTTGACCCCAAGGCTGGCGGATGCGACCAGATCTTCCTGAAAGTGTGGATTTCCTGACAAATACGTGAACAACGCCAACTCGTGACACAGAAATAGTCAGATTGACTGCGGCAGCAGGGTCTTTGCGAATTCCGCAAGATGCTGCATTGTGTCGCAGAAAGCTGAATATCGCAGCCGAGTTCGAATCTCAGTCGTCAGCGCTCGACCACCAACCACCACGGCTGTGTTTGTCTTCGAAGCTGTCTCGTACAAACGATTAAACTCAGAAATGAAATCAATCTCATCAACGATCCAGGAAATACTGATCAGGAAAATTGCTGGTTGATGTTTTTGAATGGCTTTCGTCGCGGAACTGAATGGGATAGAGCACCCGATCAAGCGAGTATCCCATCCCGCCGAACGAAGCACGATTTCCGACATCGTGATGGGCAATGTGTAGGGATCGCCTTCACAAGTTGCCCCCATGGCGATGCGATTCGTATTCGGAGCCGGTTGCTTTAAACGCAAATCATGAAGGACTTGCAGCATGATTTGACAGGCGCTACGTTCTTCGTAGATCTCCAATTCTTTACATTCCCACTTTTCACCCAAGGTCCGAAACGCCGGCATGACAATCTCATCGAAAATCTGACTGACTGGCACACCTCCCTGAAAATATTCAAACACGATTGCTTTCGACTGAATTTCATTCCCGTTCAACAACGCCTCAACCAATCGTTCTGCCCCGTGTTCGACGCGTCTCGACTTGCGGTCTGTTGTGGTCACCATCGACAGAAGATGCGGCTCCGCGGAGGCGATATTCCGCTCACGTGCGAAACGCAACGCCTCCTGAATCGGAATCCGCCGATGCCCTCCTGCGGTTTTGACCGTGTTCAACAACCCTTGATCACACCATCTTTTGAGAGACGATTCGCTCGCACCAATTGCACTGGCAACCTGTTTCGGAGACAACAAATGGTCCATAAAACTACGCCAAATAAGTTAAGGAGAATCCCCAATGAGCTCACTACGCAAGGTAATACCGCTGACTCTCCGCAATCGTAACTAAAACATTCAAAACATTCAATTCTATCTCTCTATTTCAGCGGATTCGTCATGTTAGAATACCTAAAATTGTGAGTTCATGAGCAAATCCGGAATATTCTCCGGCGTTCTTGGATAGCATTGAAATGCAACGTAAACAGTCAATACGTCCATGGTGAATCCGAAATACAGAGTCGTCTTGTTGTACGCATGGATTTGCCCGAGAATACGTCCTTCCAGGCATGATGATTGTTGAGTAGCGTCGTTTTTGAAGGAGTCACGGATGACTCAGCGTCTGACAATTCTTGCACTTTTTGCACTGTGTTTCACGCTCGGCGCGTCAGCAGATCCGATTGTTGCAGCGATAGATTCGGATGAAGAATTCGATCTGTCAGAGCCGGTCGTTGAGACTTCTTCAAAGGTGCCGATAAAGCGGGGTGTAAAAGCGGGGAGCCCTACAGCAGGACAGCGGAAGGCACCGTTGGCTCCAACGAAAAAAAACGGATCGCAATCTGTTGTACCGCGAATTCAAGATGCCGATACGAATCCCAACACTGTAATACCCGGCGAATTGCAACCACGGCGTCAGCCTGCTGTCACGCAGGCAAAGACTGCGGCCGGTAAATCAGAAAACATATCTTTCGAGTTGCTCGAATCTGATCCAGAAACCGCTCCCTTTCTTTCTGGTTCTATACCCCGCACCGCAGCCATCGCGAGTGACGCGGGCCTCAACGATGTTTGTAGTGTAGGAAAGTTGGCATGGGCTGTCGGTGAGCGTGGGGTTGTCTGTTTTTCGGATGATGCGGGCACCTCATGGACGACGCGAATTGCACCATTTGAGTGCAGTCTGAAATCCGTTTGCTTCCTCACCAACACGATCGGATGGGTTGCCGGGACAAGAATTGAATCCGGATCCAATCCGCAGCGATTGGCCGTACTTCTGAGTACTCGCGATGGAGGTAAGTCATGGACAGAACTTACAAAGAATACAGCTCAATCTACGGTCAGGACTGACAAATTAATTGCCGCTGATTTGCCTGGAATCCTTCACCTTCAGTATTTCGGTTTGGAAAGCGCGGTTGCGGTAACGGTACCGATGCGAAATCGCAGTGGTAACGCAATTTTTTCTTCCGACGATGGAGGTTTAACATGGATGCCGATTCCCAGTGATCAATCCGCCGGTCCATGGCTGAGCGGACATTTCGTCAGCGAATCGGACGGCATTGTTGTCGGTGAGCATCAATCCTACGCGGCCGTTGTGGCTGATCGTTCGGTGATTATCAATCGACCGGAATCAACGCTTCGTGCCATTCGCGCGGTGTCTTTGGATTCCAATGCTCAGGGTTGGATTGCTGGAGATGGCGGGTTTCTGCTGGGCACAACTGATGCTGGCGTCACCTGGAAATCCCCGGTTGGGGAGTTTCCTCACGATGCTGTCGATGTAATGGACTTTCATATTGTCGCTCACGAAGGAGCGACAGTCATTCTTGGCGGCGAACCTGGTTCGTGTCTTTTGCGCTCGTCTGACAACGGAAATAGCTGGCATCTGGTTTCCTTGCCGCTGAATGGTCGACTTAGTCGAGTCCGTTTTTTGAGTGAAACTGAAATCATCGGTGTTGGCAGTCTTGGTCAGATTGTGAGATCTTCTGACGGTGGGAACTCCTGGCAGGCCGTGCGTTCATCTGGTTTTCGAACCGGTGTCCTGAACATGGTCACTGATGCTGATAAGGCTTCATGGCACCTGCTCTCGCATATCTCCGGCGAGCAGGGAGTTCGTTCCGTTGTGATGCAGATTTCGCAGCCGCTGAGCCTTGAAGGCGACGCTTTGCTCGACGGTGTGCCCATGTCCGGTTATTGCACAGCGGCCGTCACGCAGTTAGGCGGTAACGAAACAAGTTCGCATTGGATGTTTCCCCGAACAAAACCGGAACATCATCGATCGTCTGAGCAACTGGTTACCGAATGGAATCGACAAAACGACGGCAAACTCAGGAAACTTCTTCCGCTCAGAATCGCCCGGGATATCCGCAATTGGCGACCATCAGTCATCGCAATCGAATCTGCATCGAGTGATGACGCTGTCGCCGAAATACTGCGCGAAGTCATGCCGCTTGCTCTTTCTTTGGCGTCCGATGATCAGGCCGACGGGCTTCAGCTTTCGCAACTGGGGCTTCCCCCGTGGATAGTTGATCGTATTGTCATTCGAGTCCCCAAAAATGAATCCGCAACGCTGACCTATCGTGATGATGATCTGCTGCCGTCGCTTGGTACAACTTCTGGATTGCTGCAGGATGCTGTTCAGACACTATTTCCAAAAGCCATCGATTCGACATCAACTCTGCCCGGAGAATCTGGTTACGAACTTCTGTCCGATTCCAGTGGCGCGACCAGCATGACAAGTCTATTTGACGGCATTTACGGAAACCTGAAGTCTGATGCACGACGTTCATACCATGTTCGTAGCCGCGATCAAATCCAGGCTCTGCAACGAACTTTGCAGACATCGCATATTGAATCGACAGCATTGAACGGCCACATACAACTGGCTGAGACGGAAGACGCATTGCTCGGTCAGCTCTATGGTATAGGTGCGAATCTTCCGGCAACGCTGGCCATGAAACAGTTGCGGGATCTTGCAGAGATCAATCTACAGCAAAACAACATGGAAGGTTATCTGGCCGTTCAGCAGGAAATCCTGCGACGATATCCTGCTTCCGATGAGGCGCGGTCTGCAGCTGAAATGCTGTTGCTGTTTTACTCGTCAGCAGAAGCTCGTCACTATCGATTAAAAGCCGTCAATTCGAAAACAACAGCCTCCGTGTCTGCGGCTTCAGCAACGCGTGGCACACCAACGGATGCCGAGGGCTCCGATGGGTCGTCGCTTTCGGTGCAACCGAAAGTAAAAGCGGCATCGACTTCGCCATTCGCCAGCGGTGCGACTGATGCTTTGGCAGCTCTGCATCAACGTTGGGATTCGCACGCCATGACAGCATTCGAAGTTCTCTCCAATGTCAGTCGCGACAAGAACTCGGAATCAGTGAATCCGCTGATTCAACTGCGAATTGCGGCTAACTATCGGCTTCAGCAGAAAAGTGGCGAACAAGCGACGATTCTCTCGGAGCTCAGCCAGCGCGACGACCTGTATGCTTTGTTCGCTCGCTGCGAAATTCAAGTGGACAACATGCCGTCTGCACCGCTTCTGCCGTTGATCAATCTGCCAAAACGCAGCGATCGACCATTTCTTGACGGCGTGCTGACTGACAGCATTTGGGAGGACGCTCAGGAAATTCCACTGACACCGTTCGTCCGCGATGCGCTCGACCCGGCAACCGGGACGCGCCGAAGATTTGTAACGCAGGCCAATGGTGTTTCCAGTTTGACAATGCTGGCATGGGATGACGAGTTCCTTTATCTCGCAGCAGTTTTTGAACGGGCTCCTGAAAAACCTGAGGCAATTGAACTCGTGATGAACCGCACTCATGATTCCGAACATGAAAATCGTGACCGTCTGGAACTTGAGATCGACACAGATCGTGACTTTGGAACCACGTTTCAACTGACTGTTGATGAATCCGGCAAGACCAGTGATCGCTGTTGGATGCTAAATAAATGGAATCCAAAATGGTTTGTGGCGCTGGACACCAACGACAACACATGGCGCGTCGAAGCTGCAATTCCACTTTCCGAACTTTCCGCGAACGGAGCCAAGCCGGGTGACCTGTGGAACATACGACTTCGCCGTGTCATTCCCGGCGTGCTTCTGCACGAACTTCAAGCGGGAACAAATCCAGTGTCGACCGACGGTGCCGGCATGGTGCGTTTCATTCGACCTCGAAACAAGGCGAACAGCTTTCAAAAGTGATGCCAGAGACCGCGTGCCGTGATTCGCTTGCCGGGATTTGCAGCAGGCGACTTCAATGCCATGGATTTCCAGCGACTTCAACTCTTCACCATTTCAAAATGACTTTTCCAGACTGGCCGGATTTCATTGCGGTGAACCCTTCCTCAAATTCTGTGTAGTGCAGGCGATGAGTAATCACAGGACTGATATCCAGACCGCTTTGCAGCATCACCGTCATTTTGTACCAGGTCTCGTACATTTCACGCCCATAAATGCCATGAATGGTCAACATGTTGAAGACCACGATGTTCCAGTCGATGGAAATGTCTTCCGAAGGAATGCCCAGCATCGCAATCTTTCCGCCGTGAGCCATGTTCTTTAACATGTCGCGAAAGGCGGATGGATTCCCGGACATCTCGAGGCCCACGTCGAATCCTTCAGACATGCCTAATTCACGCTGGACATCTTCGAGTGATTCTGTCTTCACATTGACGGCTCGCGTCGCTCCCATTTTCCTGGCAAGTTCTAGTCGCCACGGATTCACGTCAGTGACAACAACGAATCGAGCTCCGGCGTGGCGAACAACGGCTGCAGCCATCAGCCCGATCGGCCCGGCACCAGTAATGAGTACATCTTCACCAAGAACCGGGAACGCCAGCGCTGTGTGAACTGCATTGCCAAATGGATCAAAGATCGAGGCAATGTCGCGGTCAATAGATTCGTGATGATGCCAGACGTTAGTCATTGGCAACGCAATGTACTCTGCGAATGCACCAGGACGATTGACGCCAATACCCTGAGTCTTTGCGCACAGATGTCTTCGGCCGGCGAGACAGTTGCGACAGCGACCGCAGACAACATGGCCCTCGCCACTGACAATTTCGCCAGCATGAAAGTCTGTGACGTTCGCGCCTACAGAAATGACTTCTCCCACAAATTCGTGTCCAACCACCATTGGCACTGGAATCGTTCTCTGCGCCCATGCGTCCCATTCATGAATGTGAACGTCCGTTCCACAGATTCCTGTCCGATCGATCTTAATCAACACATCATTCATGCCTACAGTTGGCTCTGGAACATCTTCCAGCCAAAGCCCCTTTTGGGCATGTCGTTTCACTAAAGCTTTCAAAGTCGCATCCTGATAGTAAAGAGTATTTCACGATTTGGCGGCGGAGAATATCAATTGCAACACGCCGGTAACAGAGCATAGATGCACGTTACTGAACGTGGCTTCGCCGCTGACGAGACGTCGATGGCATCCTGCGCGTCGACCGTTCGCAGGTTTCAGCTGCGGCAACTATGTGCCGATCATTTTGGCGGCGGGCAAGCGATGGAGCATGAGACAGGATCGTTTCAAACCCTTCGAAGACGTTTGTCGCTGAGACATTTGACTCAACCTTCGGCATGGGCTCAACGGGCGGTAGCTTACGAATTCGAATGCGTCGAAAATGCACTATCGATCCCTCACTTTGTAAAGCAACGCTTCCGGAATAAGGTTTAGCACCGCTGACTTCTCCAGCTTTCTTGCCGTTGACTTCGACACTCAATCGTCCGTCGCGGCTCAGTATTTTTCCTTCATTCCAAACATTGACAGGTCTAGCGAGATCGGGTTCTGCTTCACTTGTCTGGTCGCTAGTCGCATCTCCGCTTGGAAACACACTCCCGGCCTTAGGTTGATGCAGCTGTACCTGCATTGAAGTTGGCCAGATTCTCGGTTCGTCCTGAGTGTAAACAAGAACTCCACTATTGCCGTCCGCGTCTTCCGGATATTTCCACTCCAGCGTTAGCTCGAATTCTGAATAGGACTCTGTTGTGTACAGAAAGCCCTTCGGCTCACCGGAACACACTAGAATAAGTTCCTGTTCATCTCCATTGGCCTGACGAATCACATTCCAAACCGGAGCGTCCGGCGTGACCGCAGATGAACTAAATACTCGCCAGTACTTCGTTAGATCTTCAGTCAGCAAATTGATAGATTCATCTTTGTTCTTATCGTTCGCCGAAGCATCCCCGCCTGGCTCCGGCTTCTTTTCCACAGCAGCTTTCGTCGCTTGATCAGCATCGCTGACTGCTTGTTGTCCGAACACCGTACCGGAATAACCCGTGAGGAGGAGCCAGGCCAAAGTCAACGACACGGCCTTGCAGGCGGAATGTCCGCATTCAGGTGCATTCCACTTCCACAACGCGGTTATTGAGCCAGGCTTATTTTGATACGGCCCCTGAAACACCCGAGGTTCCCTTGATATTTTTACAGCGGCAGTGACTCAATTTCGGCCATGCCACAAAACCAAAGACAGCTACGCTTCAAGCCCGACAAAGTGCACAGTGACGCCTTATGAGCTTGGTCAACACAACGACGAATTCGAGCGGAAATCTCTTTTTCCGTGCAGCACTACACATTGGATCAACCGTCTTGTCAATCCTGCAGGGCTTTGGATCACTCCAGAGAGGCAGAGTTTTAAGCAATCAAACACGCCCGATGTATAGCGGGCACTTCAGTCATGAGACTAGCCTGGATCGTTTTCATCTCAGTTTTCAAATGAAGACGAAGCCGAACGGTTTCCATGACATCCGATTGTGTTCAAAACGCCGAATCTGCAGAGTTGTGGCACAATGGTTGCTTCCTCTTGGAGAGGGTATTGATGATTTTGCCGTTCTGCCCAAGATGTTGCACCCCGGCAGCTTACTTTGAGCAGCGAAAGTGCGAAAGAAAAACAAGACTGAATGTTTTGCTTTCGCAATACGAACCGGTTGGAGATGTACCCGCTGGTTAACACGCGCAAGTAGCGCCGTGTATAAAGCGATTTACACTGTAAATTTCTGTGCCATCGGAACAAAAAAAGTTCACGATCGATAAATCCATGCGCAGCAACGGATTAGACAGTGTTCCAAAGTGAACTCCAGTGCTGCAGCAGCCAAATGGCACGAAGATCGCCAAGGAGGATTGTTACGTCGAGAAATTGTTCTCGCGTAAAATCTCTCTCTCTCGACCAGCAATTTAGGAGCTCACATGTCGAAGGCGTCTCTGTGGAACGATGAATCTGGTGTTATTCTGTCGGCCGAAATCGTACTGATCGGTACGATTCTGGTCTTGGGTATGATCGTTGGTCTTGTGGAACTTCAATGTGCTGTCGTCGCTGAATTGAGCGACCTGTCCAGCGCTGTTGGTAATCTGGACCAGTCATACAAAACCTCGGGCTTCTCTAGCTATAAAAACGGCGGTTACCTGAAATCTCGCACCAATGGTGCCTCTTATAACGACGTGGCAGACGATTGTGATTGCGACGGCAACTTGAGTCTAGTTTGCGACGACCCAGGCGAAAAACATTAGTAATTCGATTCAGCCAGGTATCACAGTCCTGTCTGCATTGATGTTAGTGCCGAGTGTGGTGAGAGAGCGTAGGTGAGCGAGAGCGACCAT
>JANOZG010000807.1:0-8304 GCA_031429275.1 Planctomycetota bacterium | reverse complement strand
CCGTCGTGTACGCCGTGCCGCAGTTCGTTGATGTCGGGTCAGTATTTTTGGCGCACGGGGCGTGGGGCGATCTTGCAGGGGGCGATCTGGGATCCGTCGATTCCTACGTTTCCGCTCTTGTTGAAGTCGTCCGGTTATCGCATCGGGCATTCGTCAAAAGTGTGGAGTCCCGGTTCGCCTGCAAACGCACCCATCGGAGCGGCGAAGACCGCGTTCAATAAGCAGGGCGGAGAGTTCAACAAGTTCTCGCAACAAGTGAGTGAAGCTGCGAATCAAGATGGCAAAAAGCAGGAATTGATGGATGAAGTTCGTGGCAACTTCCAGGATTTCCTGAAGACTCGAAACAGTGACGAACCATTTTTATATTGGTGGGGGCCAACGAATACGCATCGCGTCTGGATTCAGGGTTCCGGAAAAAAAAGCTGGGGTATTGATCCAGAGTCACTGGTTGGCAGACTTCCAAAGTGGTTGCCGGAGTTGCCTGTGGTGCGCGAAGATGTGGCCGACTATCTGGGCGAAATTCAGGCGGTCGATGCGGGGCTTGGCGTGCTGATGAATGAACTTGAAGTGACGGGTCAGTTGGCGAATACGCTGATCGTTGTTTCCGGAGATCATGGAATGCCGGGTGTGCCGCATGGCAAGTGCAATCTCTACGATGGTGGTGCGGCGGTTTCATTGGCAGTAAGCTGGCCAGGCCATTTTCCAGCGGGGCGTGTTGTCGATGATTTTGTAAGTCTTCCCGATCTGGCACCGACGTTGCTGGATGCTGGCGAAGTTGCTGTCCCGGAAGTGATGACGGCGCGAAGCCTGATGCCGGTTTTGAAAGCGACCGGGAATGGACAGATTGATGAAACACGGGACCATGTTGTGATCGGACGTGAGCGGCATGTCGCAGCCGCTCGAACGGACTTTAAACCGTACCCGCAACGTGCGATTCGCACGGCCGACTTTTTGTATATTCGCAATTTCAAACCTGATCGCTGGCCGATGGGCGTTGCTCCTGGATTCGGATTGCCTGATGGGCCTATGCCCGCAGTTAAGGACCTGAATGCGAGTACGTTTGCAGCATTCGGAGATATGGATGCAAGTCCAACCAAGACCTGGCTGCTAACCGAGGGGTTGGTGGACCCGCAATATGGCAGCTTTGTTGCAAGGGCTTTTGCGTTGCGTCCGGAAGAAGAACTCTATGATCTGAAGAACGATCCGGATCAGATTAAGAACGTGGCTGGCGATGCAGCATTCGCGGATACACGCGTGCAACTTTCCGCGCGGTTGATGATGATTCTTAAAGATTCCGCAGATCCGCGTGTGACAGATGATGGTGAGACTTTTGAAACACCACCGTTTACAGACCCCGCAAAGTAGAACATGAACATGGCACCACAGTCGCAACTGGTGTTTGTCTACGGATCGCTGAAACGTGGTTACAACCTGCATTACTTATTGGAGGATCAGTTACCGCTGGGCAATGCGGTGACTCTGCCACTGTATCGGTTGTTTGATTTGGGTTCTTATCCCGGCCTTATTGAATGGCCTGAGGGACTGGAAATTCGCGGTGAAGTCTATCAGGTGGGTACTGATCGCCTTGCGCGGCTTGACGAAGTGGAGGGCGTTGCCGAACAGCTTTATGTTCGACGCCGAGTTTCTTTGCAGACGACGTTTGATAGCAACGAAATTCATGCGTGGTTCTGGTTGGGTTCGGTGGCGGGATTGAGGGACTGTGGCACTGTGTGGCCGTAGGGCATAGAGTTTGGCGAGCAGGGGATGTGAATTCACTGATAGTTCACCTCGCGAAGAATCAGGGGACTGACGTTCCCGGTTCTCCTTTTGCCTTAGAAGGCCGCCCGACATTGCCTGGACATCTACGACGCGACGTCTCTACTGGCCGAAGGTGGTCAGAATTGGGGGCAAAAATGGGCCGAATCTGCGGGTTGAGATCGCATGGATTCGGCCTTTGATGCTGCGTTTTTCAACCATTCGGCATGGGCTGCCGGAGCGGCATCGGGTTTCAGGATTCCTGAAAAAAATGGACTCAGTTGTCGTTGCCATCGTATTGACGGGTGCGGACGGCAGCAGCTATCACTATCCGACGATCGTCCCGAAATCGCGCCCTTACCAGGCAGATTGAAGGACGACCACAGAAGGCTCTGATCAGCTTCAACTTGACGTTTCGGAAATGGATTCCGGACGCAGATCGAGTCACTTAAAACAAAATCATGGTTCGAATCGGAATTGACCGGTTCGGGGATCATGGATGATCGCTGGTCAGGACTGGGAAGTTCTGTCGAGTATTCCTGAAGGAGGATCCAAAAGTGCACAAGGCCATCGGACTTATCACCTGTGCTTCGGTGATGGCTGTGTCGCTGTATTTATTCAGCGGCGGCAATCCGGCACGAACGCTGTCGGCTCAGACTGACTCCGAAAGCGGAGAAGGTTATGGAGCCGTCGCAAGACGTTTTCTTCAGGACGCTCGGGAGCAGGCAGAGAAAGGCAACATTGCCGAAGCTCGCCGTCTGGCTGGAACAGCAGCGTCACTTTGCTCCGAATGGGGCTCATCTGAACAGTCGCCGGACCAGTTCCTGAAGACGCTCAAAAAGAGCAGTCGTTCAGCGAATGCAGACGACTTCATCTTCGAGCCGTCAGTCTCCGATCAGCCATCAGAAGCTGATTCGGAACTCGTGAAGGACTCATCTCAGCCGGCAAAGTCTGCTGAGGAGAATCCTTTCGAAGAAGCTGTCGCAACTGAGGCGATGACTGAAGAGGCTTCGGACGAAGCCGATCAGCCAGTGGCTATGACTGGCAGCGATCTGCTGAAAAAGAAGCAGGCCCAGCGCCTGATTAAGGAAGCACGCTATGCCTTGTCGAGCGGTGATACGGCGTTGGCCCGTTCACGAGCCTTGCAGGCACGACAGTTGAATGCTTCATGGGGACTTTGGGACGACCGTCCTGAGCATGTTCTCGCTGACCTCGACAAGAAATCCAGGACATCGACATTCGTGGCAGGACGGCCGTCAACTTCAGAAACTCCTGAAGTTCGTTCGAAGGACACAGAGCACGAATATCAGCAGGCAACAGCTTTGCTAAGCCAGGCTCGCGCAGCCATGGATGCCGGTAAGCTGTCTGAAGCACAGCAGCTTGCGGATAAGGCGGCATCGTTCGACGTCGCTTACGGAATTTTTGAAGACAGCCCGACGATGGTTAGCCGCGACATCAAGCGACTTGCCGGTTCCGGATCTGATGCATTCAGGGAATTTGCATCAAACTCAGATGAGGCATCACCAGAAACTGAAGAAGCACGACAGTTGCTGCGTGACGCACGAGAAGCCTTGACACAGGGACGACTGGCTGACGCACGAAGCAAAGCTCAGAAAGCTGCAACCCTGAACGTCACCTACAATGTTCTTGACGATCGTCCTGAACTGGTATTGAATGATGTTGATGCCGCTCAGCGTGGATCACAGACTTCACGCAAAGCGTCGTCTGCCCTGGCTGCCGACCTTTCATCGTCGACCGAGTCACAAAACCTTGTGGCTGACGCACGCACCGCACTCAACAAGGGTGACACAGAAACGGCTGAGCGATTGGCTCACCAGGCTCAGCAGCAGGATGCGACTTACGACTTGCTGGAAGATCGTCCGGAACTTGTTCTGGAAGAAGCTCAGGTCATCGCTCGCCGAGATACCGAACGCAGCAAGAATGAAGGTCTTGTCCTCGGCAGCGGTCTGGACGTAACTCCTGCCGGTGCAAATGCCAGCAACAATCCATTCGGATCGAATTCAGGTAACGTTGATTTCGCCAACACAGACTTTCCGGTCATCGGATCGGATCAACTGTCTGCAGATGAAGCCTATCGACGTGGAATTCAGCTGTATCGCGGTGGTGATCGTGCGGGTGCAAAACTCGCGTTCGATCAGGCATGGCAGAATGCCGCTCAATTAAACGTTAATCAACGTCGTCAGCTTCAGGACTTCATGCAGGATCTGGCAACAGTTCGCGGCGGAAACGTGCAACTGGCATCAGCTCAGGAAGAGGAGTTTGGAGCCATCGATGCGAATGAACCTGCCACTGAGGCCGCTGTTGTTGAGGCACCTGAAGCGACTCCGGATCGCGATCCTCTTACGGCTGCAACACAGGCATCGGATGTGCAATTCGATCGTCTGCGAACTGAAGTCATGAACAGCGTTTTCCGGGCAGAAAAACTGAAGAACGATGATCCTAACGGAGCATTGCTGATTCTGGACAACGCCCTGGCAACCGTGGAAGCAGCTCCTCTCAACAAGGAATCATTGCAGTCGCTGGCAGGTTATATTCAACGCAGCCAGACAACGATTAGAGCCCACAAGGATCAGGTCCAACCAAACCTCGATCGTGAAGAACGAAATCAGAACGTTCTGGAAGACATTAAACGTGAAACTGAAACGAAGATTCGCATCGAACAGGAATTTGCGGAGCTTACTGATCAGTACAACGAGCTGTTGAAGGAGAAGCGTTTTGCAGAAGCAGAACTGGTTGCAAAGAAAGCCAAAGATCTGAATGCAGATGCAGGTGTTGCAACATTGATGGTTGAACGAGCCAAAATGATGCGTCAGACGTACTTCAACGCTGACACTCGCGATCGCAAAGCAGATAGTTTCACTCGGCAGCTGAACGATGTTGAAACGGCATCAATCATGCCGGGCAGCGACTACGCAATGCCAGACGCCAAGTCATGGAATGAACTGACCGACAAACGCAAGAAGCTCGGACGAGCAGATAATCGTGATCGTACTGAAAGCGAACTGCAGATTGAAAACAGTCTGGGACAGAAAGTCTCCCTGCACTTCCACGATGTGGCTTTGACGGAAGTGATTCGACACATCGCGACGGTGCATGGCATCAATATCGCCATGAAGACGCGAGCAATTGAAACTGAAGGCCTGACAGCGAATCAGCAGGTCAGTATCGATGTCGATGGCATCACACTGAAAAGTGCGTTGAATTTGCTGCTTGATCAGGCTGGCGGCCTTGTCTACGCCATCGAAAATGAAACACTCATGATCAGCAATCAGCTGGAGCAGGAAAGCAAGCTGGAATTGGCAACATACCCTGTTGCTGACCTGGTGGTGCCACTCAGCATGTCGGTTTCCACGAATGCAGGTGATCCGCTGAATCTGAACAACAGTCACAGTGCTGCTGGATCGGGCCTGTACCAGGTTGACGATCAGCTCACCGTTGGATTGGGTGGCCCGAACGGTCGACGAAGTGGCGATCCACAAGTCGCACCAAACAACGGAGTCGATTTTTCAGGTCTGATTGATTTGATTACAACCTCGGTTGAACCAGGCAGCTGGCAGCTCGATGGCGGTAATGCCACAATCTCAACTGAAGAAAACACGTTGAGCCTTGTGATTCGACAGACGGCGGGTGTGCACGAACAAATTGCAGATCTGCTGTCACAGCTTCGAAAACTACAGGACCTGCAGGTGACTGTTGAAGTTCGATTCATCAGCGTATCGGATAACTTCTTCGAACGCATCGGTGTGGACTTTGACTTCAACGTTCAGGACAACGTCGGAGTACCGGTTGGTGCTCCACCCTTCGGCTCTCGCCAGTTGACATTCCCCGGAGGAGGGGCAGCTGGTGGTCAGCAAGGTGGCGGTGGTCAACAGGCCGCGGACTTGCGTGGTGGTGCTCAACAAGGCGGCCAGCAGGGCGGTGGTCAACAGGGTCAGCAAGGGGCCAGTCAGGGCCTGTTTGACAACATCAACACGGTCCGTACACCTCAGGATAGCTGGGGTAATGGCAAGGTCGCTGGTTTGTCAAATCCTGGTGAGTTCACAAGTGACTATGACGTGCAGTTCCGCCAGGGATCGTTCCAGCTGGGTGTACCTGACTTCGGAGGTTACACGCCAGACGCTGGTATCCAGGTGGGGATGGCAATCCTGAGCGATATCGAAGCCTTCTTCTTTATTCAGGCAGCACAGGGAGATCGTCGAGCCAACATTATGTTTGCTCCAAAGGTCACTCTGTACAACGGACAGTTGGCATCGATTTCTGACCAGACAACACGTTACCTCGTCACAGGTCAGACGCCAGTTGTTGGCACAGGCTCTGTAGGTTTCTCAACTCAGATCACTGGTGTTCCTGACGGTATCAACCTGACAGTTGTTGCAGTCATCTCTGCAGACCGACGTTACGTTCGTCTGTCACTCGCTCCAAACTTCCAGCAGCTGATTGAAGTTCAGACCTTTACTCAGGTGAACCTGGGTGGCGGTGCTGGTCTCGGTGGTGGTGGTCAAGGTGGTCAAGGTGGCGGTGGATTTGGTCAGGGCGGCGGCGGTGGCGGTGGCGGTGGCCAGCAAGGCTTCGGCGGCATCGGCGGCGGCTTCGGCGGTGGTGGTCAAGGTGGTGGTGGTGGTGGTCAAGGTGGTGGAGGCCAGCAAGGGCAGCAAGGCCAAGGTGGCGGTTCTTCACAAGGTACCGTTCAGCTTCCAGTCATCTCAACAATCACCGTATCAACCACAGTCAGCGTTCCAGACGGCGGCACAGTACTCCTTGGCGGTATCAAGCGTCTGCGAGAAAGCCGCAAGATGAACGGTGTTCCGATCCTGAACAAGATTCCGTATATCAGCAGACTGTTCAAGAACAGCGGGGTTGGACGTGAAACGGAAAGCATCATGCTGATGGTGACACCTCGTATCATCATCCAGGAAGAAGAAGAAGAGAACGTCATCGGAACTGCCACTGAATAAGCGTGGGATTGAACAAGGACGATTCCGGGAGACAATGTCTTCCGGAATCAGCGTTTCGAATCGGGTGCGGTCCGATCCAAACGCCGGTGCCTAATCAGTCTCTCGTGCTCACTGCAGTTGAGCAGTTTCCGGGTCTGAGCCGTCGCGAAGTGCGGGTTTCGCGACGGCTCTTCTCTTGCGCTGAACGAATCTGAAACGTTTAACCCGTGGCCGAAAGGCCAGGTTGTGTGCGATGTGCAACGGCCTGGCCTTTCAGCCACGGGTTAAACGTCTGTGTTTTCCAGCATATGAATCCTCAGCGACGTTACCCGATCGCCCGAGGAATGCCTCCGCAAAACTCAACTTCCCTCATTTCACCGGTCGTCTTAAAATACCAGGGATCTTGGCACGGCAAAAACTGCCGTTGCGAGACTGCCATGGATGGTATTTGCCGGTTTTATGAATTCCAGAGTTCCGTATACATCACCTCTGCTGCTTCAACTTCGCCACAACATAGCGATCACACTTTTCGTCTGCGCGAGCTTGACATCGACGGGTTGTGCATGCCACCGTCAGCCAACTTTACCCGCTGTGTTTCAGGGGGCTCATACGCTGGAGGGACGCAGGCTCCCCAATCAAAGAGATTACTGGACCGCCTTCCGCGCGCCATCTCGCTTTAATGCGACAGGCCTGTATCTGCTTGAACCGTATCAGCCAGATCGTATTCCGCTGATCCTGATTCATGGTCTGGCATCGGATGCATTCACGTGGCAGGAAACGATCGTCGCGTTGAGGTCTCATCCGGAAATCAACACTCGATATCAAATCTGGTGCTATCAATATCCGACGGGCAATTCTTATCTGAAAGCTGCTGCAGACCTCCGGTGCGAATTGATCAGGACGCGAGCAATACTCGATCCCTCCAATTCCAGTCCGACATTTGATCAAACTGTACTTGTGGGACACAGCATGGGTGGCCTTTTAGCAAAGCTGCAAGCAAGTCACAGTGACGACAAATTATGGGCAGCGGTCTACTCCACGCAATTGGATTCGATAGCCACCTCAACCCCGGTCCCCAACGAAACTGCATCTGCGATCCTGTTCGATCCTGTCCCATTCGTCAGGAAAGTTGTCTACATTGCAGCGCCACAACATGGTTCAAACTGGACAGTGAACGCGATTGGCCGATTCGGCCAGTGGCTGATTGAAATTCCGGAACAGGTTCAGGGCGACTATATCGGACGCGTGCGCGGTAATCCCGGCTGGTTCAGCGGTGCTGGTTTCAGACCGCCAACGAGCATCGATCATCTTTATCCCGGCAGCAGCATCATGCGGGCTATGAGCCAATTGCGTCAAGGTGATCGCGTTTCTGCTCACTCGATCATCGGCACCGGGTACCCGTTGCCAGATGGTTATACAGGCGACGGCGTTGTCGCAATCGCCAGCGCGCGGGTTCCTGAAGTGCAGACGGAATTCTTTGTTAGGGCCACTCATTCCGGCATTCTTCGAAAACCGGCAGCTGTACGTGAACTTGTCTGCATCCTGACAAGGGCTGAGAGCCCTTGACCCAAAGGAGCCTCCCGGCTCGTGGACA
>JANOZG010000806.1:0-3911 GCA_031429275.1 Planctomycetota bacterium | reverse complement strand
TTGACGTGCACATGCCCAGGGTGGGACGGCGAGCCGAACGTCGGCACGGCATTCTTCGAACCAGCCTGCCAGACACGAACTTCCTGACCCGCCGCCGAAGCGATCGATGAGCCTGATTGATTGCAGGCAACCCTGCTGACTGTAGCGCGGTGGCCAACCAGTCGTTCAGACATCGTCAGCCCCACATTGTCGCCCAGATCCTGGACCAACCATGTCACCAGTCCATCGCCAATGGTAAGGGAAACAAGGCGATCGCCACTGTCGTCGAAGTCCAGTTGATGGACAACGGCGTTTTGCGGTGCGGATGTCTCCAGAACTCGCTGTTCATCGAGATCCCAAAGGCATAGCGTCCGGTCACTGAGTCCCAGGGCCATCAGCGGTTTCCGCGGGTGAAATGCGGCGGACGCCACATGTAATCCATCGGGAGATATTTCGCACTGCAATTCTCCCGTCTCTGTTTGCCAGCAGCGGGCGGGCGATGAGGAAACGCCTTCGGAACTGGATCGGGCAAACGCGCAAGTGGTGAACCGCTTGCCGTCGGTCGAGAATTCGATACTGCGAATTGGATGCTGATGTGCTTCGATGGTCCTGACGAGTTGCAGCTTGTCGTTCCAGATGCAGACTTTCCCGTCTTCACATCCCACGACAATGCTTCGACCATCGGGACTGACACGCATCATCAGGAACGGACTCAAGCCAGCATCCGGCGATGGCTGTAGAACAGCCAGTTCTCGTCCGGTCGCCCGATCAAAAAGATGCACGGCTCGATCAGCACTGGCAGCCACAATTCTTGCTTCACGATCGCCAGTATCAGGGTCCGCGCAGAAAGCCGCAGCAACAATCTCCGGGCGATCAGCAGGGGCATCTGGCGGTCGCAGCTTTTGAAAACCGATGGACAGCGACCGGATTCGGACGCCTGTGCTGGCATCCCACAACGCCACCGTTCCCTCATGCCCTGCTGTCAGAATGCTTTGACCATCGCTGGAAAACACGCCTGTCGAAAACGGTTTCTGACGGGAATTGACAATCATTGCAACCTTTTGATCTGTCGCCGTATCCCAAATCCAGCCGGTGCCGTCGCTTTGGAGAGACAACAGCCGGATTCCATCGGGGCTCCAGACCAGCTCGACGGTTTGGGAGTTCACATCGAACTCAACAGCCGGAACCAGTTCCGCCAATGCCGTATAAAGCCCTTCGGTAGTGGCAGGTCGCGGAAAGCGGGCGACGGACTCGAGGCCAAGCAGCGATGCCAGGACCGGGTCCCCTTGTAAGAGCACGTTTCTGGTGTGACTCATCAGAGACAGACCATTGACTTCATCTCTCGCAATCTTTTCCTTTTCAAAGGAAATTCTTTCTCGTTCGGCTGCGAGTACTTTCTCTCGGATGGCCTTGGTTTTTTCGGCGACTTCGTTGATGAGTTCGGTATTCTTCCTCTCAATCAGGGCCTGACTACTAACCAGTTCAGCATTCTTCGTCGCCATCGCCGACTTACTCTTCAGCTGAATCAGCGCGACCACTCCGAGGGCGCTGGCAATCGTTAAGAGCGTCAACAGCCCGGCGATTGTGATGCTCTGATTTCGAATCACCCACTTTTTGAGTCGTGCACTGAATCCCGTCTGATACGCGCTGACCACCCGCTGTGAAAGAAATGCACGCAGGTCATCTGCCATTTCGGCGATGTTGGGGTAGCGATCCTCCCGATTGCGACTCATCGCTTTCTCAGCGATAGCCGCCAGTTCCGGCGGCACCGTTCGCCGCAACTCTCGAATCGGACTCGGTGGACCCTGCAGGACATCCTTGACGATCTCACGTCCTGTTCGAGTTCCGTCTTTGTAAGGAGCCTTGCCCGTGAGTATTTCATACAGCACTGCGCCAAGTGAATAAACATCGGACCTTGGGTCCAATTCATCGATGTGTCCCGCGGCCTGCTCGGGTGGCATGTAATACGCCGTTCCCACCACGTCACCATACATGGTGTGTGATTGCGAGTGTGAATGCGAACTCGTGTTTGAGTGTTGCGGTTGTGAAAGCGGCACAGGGTGCGGCAAGGCGGATTTTTCGGCGACCGCAGAATGCCCGTTGGCTGTCTCCAATTCACCAATGATCTTTGCCAGCCCCCAGTCCATCACGTACGCTTCGCCAAACTCTCCGACCATGATGTTCGCTGGCTTGAGATCCCGGTGGATCACCCCCTTTGAGTGGGCAAATGCCAGAGTCTCGCAGACGCGGATCAGCACCTCCAGAACTCTATTCAGACTCCAATGTGACGATTTGGCTCGCAGCTCCGGAATGACTTTGCTGAGTGTTTGACCCTGCACATACTTCATTGTGAAGTACATGCGTCCGTCCTTGTCGGTCGCTAGTTCGTGGATGGGTACCACACCCGGATGATCCAGGCGGCCGGTAATCTGGGCTTCGCGGACAAAACGTAGCGACATTTCGTCACTGGCCGTCGTATTTACGCCATGACTTCGCTCCTGTACCCGGATGACTTTCAGCGCCAGGACTCGTTGCAGGTGCTCGTCCCGTACCTTCAGGACAACGCCCATTCCTCCCCGGTCAATCTCTTTCTCAACTATGTACCCTTTGCCATCCGGATAGATCGGAAAGATTGCATCAGGCATCAATTCTGTACACTTCGCACCTTCAGAAATTGGGTGCAGAAAAGTCTCGGCCGCGAACGACTCCTCACTATTGCCGATAATCGTGTTCTGACTTGCGTCATTTGGAGATGATGAAGAAATCCTCTTGAGGTCGTCAATCGCTTCACCTGTTGCGCTGGCTTCGCGGAAGACTCGCAAGACTGCCGCCTTACTGTTCGGAAATCTAGCCACGCATTCTTCAACGCTGGGAATCTTTCCGGACTTTTGGCCATGAAGTATTTGGATCGGCAACAGCCTGCTCAGCAGGTCATCTTGCAAACCAACCGGCACCTCTTCAATCGCCGTCTCAATGGAAGCCGTTTGCCCGGCAGTCAGTGCCTGCTTGAACCTGTCGGAAATCGCATTCAGCAGGCGCAAATCGTCGTCCGGAATTCTGTCTTTTTGCGGCATTGACTCTCGGCCCCTCGCGATTTTCTGATCAATCCCCAAAAGTCAGGCCAACAGACGACTTACGACCACGAAACGCTCTGCCCTATCCTTCGTTCCGCAACTTCGGTTCAGTTTCACTCGCCCGCTTCTCGACACGTTGCCGAGTTCCTTTTCCGTGTTGATGTTCAATCTCAGTCCACATCACATCGCTGTACCCCTTCAATGCAGCGTGACTAACGAACGGAAGGTGCTGTTTCTCCAAAATACCTGGCCAATGACCGTCGATGAACTCATAGTCCGACGGAACTTTTAATTCAGCTTTCAACGCGAGTTGCAATGCCGACTCGGAGTCAGAAGGACACAAACAGCCGCGGACTTCCGAAAGAACCCAGACACGGCCTTCGGCAATGTCAGAAACCGGTGCTTTCATCCCGCGCACGCGCTCTGCGGAGTCTGTATTTCGTTTTTCTATAACCGCCTTGTTGTCGTCCTGTGCGGTCGCGTCAGTCGCAAGCTCGTGAAAAATCGCAGGGGCACAAATAATACAAACAGCGATCAAGAAGAATGAGCTTCGCATTTCTTGTCTCCAAGGCAGAACGATCCGCATGACGGGATGCGATGGGATGATGGACCACATCACAATCGAGGCACCGCATTCCGGTACATGCAATTGTTCATACAGCTTTTGCTGCGTTTGGGGTTCTGCGATCTTGCCGTTGAATCGCGTCGCACCGAATTCACACCACGAATCCTAACGAACAGGATTCAGCGTGGCAATCGCGAAGCCTTTATGACGCGGTTAGAGTGTGTGCATCATGAGAGTAGGTGTATTATGTCTTGGCGAAAGCCTGCCAGTAAAGGGTCCAGATGTTTGGTTCG
>JANOZG010000805.1:0-3695 GCA_031429275.1 Planctomycetota bacterium | reverse complement strand
AACCTGTTGCGACTGGAACCGATCAATTCGGTCAACCGAATTGCTGAAGAGCGTTTCAGTGTGAGTGATGCTGATACATTTACTTCAGCAGGGCCGGGCTGATCGTCAGCGATATTAGAATCCCGGCCGATCAGCACCAGTCGGCCGTTGTTGTCATAAATTGCCATGGTCAAGTCAGCGCGAGCCAACCCGTCCGCGTAGTCCAGGTCAAAAGTTACCGGAACATGTGGTCCCGCAAGACTCACACCGGCAATCTGCTGTGTATGTGTGTAGTTAACTTCAAACCGGTAGAAATCGACGGTATCAAGCCCGCCCGAGATCGTTCCCCGCACAGCCAGAGCCGCTCGGTCGGTATCCATCAGGTTTCCAAGATTGTCTGCAGTTCCGAAACCGCCTGTAGTTTCCACCTCTTGACTCTCACCGGCCAGCGGACTGTGGACAGGCTGTCCAGTCACTTTGATCCCAGTGTTGGCGAACCGAATATCGGCAAACTGAACCGTTGTTCCGGCGAATTCATCTTGTTCCTGCAAACGAACCTGCAGTTGGTACACACCGCTGGTCAAACCATTTGCGATTTTTGCAGAATCCTGAAGATCTGTTCGCGGAGCGGCCGTGGAGGAATCAATGTTGCTGCTTCGTACACGAATCAGGAAATTACCTCGGACACCTGTCGTACCCGGCAACACTATTCGCAGGCCGGCATCAAGGGCGTTCGTTGTGTAGTGATCGTCACTGAGATATCTGGAATAGTCCAGTCCGAACGCCTGTACTCCACTTCCCGGCGATGTCACCACCTGCCAGGTTCCTAGCTTTTCGTTGTAGTAATTGTCGGACTGTGCCAGGATTGCGCCGGTCGAGTCAATCACCTCCACGACAGTATCCAAGCCATGCGTCGTGCGATCAATGTCGATCCAAACCTGAGTCCCCGCGACACCAGAAAAGCTGTAGACGTCGATATCCGAGGGATTATCAATAGCTCCCTGCAGATCAATCCCGAGACGCAGATTCTCGTCGCCCCATTGTTGCTTAGCTGCTAACGATCCTATTGATTCAGCCGCGCCGGGAGTCCCGTTTGAATCGGCAGAAAGTCTATCGGCGATTTCACGTTCCACGTAAACCGCGACGTTTCTGTCGTGAGAATAGCGATCGATGTTAATGCCGCGCCAGTCATCTTCTGTGCCAGTGCTGGCACCGTCTCCATTTGTATCTTTTTGAAGGAATCCCTGCAGATTAAAACCAGCTCCCACCGTGTCGTCATTCAACGATGTCAGTACCACGGGCTGACCAGGCTGGCCGACAATATGCAGCATACCACCTATGCGATCCGTGATGTCCAATGGCGATCCGCCGGCTGTAAATCCAGCACTCGCCCCAGCGAGCTTCACAACCAGACTCTCCACAGGACTGCTTTCGAGACGAATCCCGCCGTACGTGTGAAGATTCGGGACGTAGATTTCGTTCAGCAAAATATGCACGATGTCCGTGTCGTCCCAGATACTCTGTGTCGTCAGAGTCTCTCCGCGAACAACCATCCCGTTACGAGTATTGCTGTCAAGAACATTATCACGAATCAAAGGCCCCTGATTGTCCGCATAACTTAGCTGGCGATCTGCCGAGCCCGTTGAGCGGCCAACGTCTGCAACGAAGTCTTTGTTGAGTGCATTGACGTTGATATTGATCGCTGGCCCACTGTTGGCAAAGAATGTGTTGTCGAGCAAGACCGGCTGAGCCGCACGGACGAAAATAGTTCCCGTTGCATTTGGAAACAGACCAGAGCGGTTTCCGGATGAAGCTCCATCTGCGTTGCTTTCGAACACAGTATTCCGAATGCGTGCTTTCGCTTCGTGGATTTCAACGACGTTAAACGCTGAAAACCCGCCACCCAGCGGAACGTTTCCGCCACCAAATGTAATCAGAGCGCGGTCGATGTTCGTTGAACCGAGATGTCCGATGTAAAGACCGCCCCAGTTACCCGCAGATGGTGTGCTTTCCACTGCCGCTGAGTCATCGTTGTTAGTGTCGAACGTCCCGCCAGCGCCATATCGGTCGTCGAGTCGACTCGTGAAGATTACTGGATGGCCAGGGGTGCCTTCAGCAATCAGTTGAGCCCCAAATTCAGCCTCAATTCGCGCGCTTTGCAGTTTGATGATGATTCCTGGATCAATCGAAAGACGAGCATCCTGTCGGGCACGATCACGGGTTGAAAACGCCGTGAGTGTGCGAGTCAATGTCAGTCCAGTGTCGGTGAATGTCGTGGCGGACTTATCCAGATCGGCAATCAGTGTATAAGTGCCACCACCCGAGTTCTGACTGCGATAGATTCGACGACCTGTATAGACACCAGTCGCGGGAGGTAGTTGCCCAAGAAGAATGGAACCAGGTGCCGCAAGGACGCGGTTGCCGGTTGCCACTGACGCCGGACTTTCAAAACCGTTTTCATCCGTAAACACAATGCGGTAATTGTAAGTTCCGGCTGGCAGAGTGCCACCAACCCCTGCATTCAACGTCACCAGGGTCACCGACGGAGCAATGTTATCCTGGAAAGCGCCGCCTGGCGTTCCCTGCAATTCAAGATTCTGTGAGACAAGGTGGACGATGTCGGTGTCGTTGAACCGACCCGGCACCGTCATTTTCTGAGTGGCACCGCCCGCGACGGTGTCGATACGCACGAACAATGCGTTGTTGCCGTTCTGAAGAAGTGTATTGCCATAAATCTCTGGACCAATCCGCTTGTAATCGACTGTGAAGGCAGGTTTGCCAGTCTGGAACTGCGGCGAATGGAACGTCAACTCTTCAAAACTATCCGGATCTGCCGACATACCTGACGCATTGCTGAACCGAATTGTGTTGTTGACGATCGTAGGCTGCGAGCGCTCCATGTGAATCGGATCGATGGTTTGAGTCGCGGTTTCGATTGTGACAACGCCGCCACCCCAGCGAATGTCGGCATACCCGACGTAGTTCAGAAACACACCTTCATTTTCAAGATTGAAGCGGTTCTGAGCGCGATCAGTTTCATTTCGAAAAATGATTCCGCCCCAGTTTCCTGGTGCCGCACTTGTGGGAGTCGGTGTTGTGTCCGTTCCGGTTGTTTCATCCAGCCAGGACGTGAAGACGACCTGTCGTCCAGGCAGACCAAGCACTTGTAGCGCACTGTTGCTTCGATCGACTGTCGTAGATGAACTTCCCGCACCCACCCAGCTTTTATGCATTTTGAAGACTGCACCATTATCAATCATGACGGTCACGCCTTTCGGCGCTTCCAGCGATGCGCCGTCCGCCAGCGTTGCGGTGCCTGCAACGTTGACACCTATTTCGTATGAAAGATTGTCAGCGACAGTCGTGATGTCGACATCAGCACCGCCGTTGCCCACGATTCGGACAATTTGTCCCGGAGTGGCTGCGGCCAAGGCGTCACCAACGAATCCGAATGGTGCCGAAATCTGGCCATTGGCCGTCATTTTGCGAATCGATGCACTCAGGCTGTGAGTCGCGGCGGTTGTTGCATTAAATCCGCGAGTCACGGTCAGCACGCGAGTTGCAGGGTTGATTGCATTGATTCGCATCTGTTCATTGTCAATGCGAATCACATCGTTGACAGCAAACGGAGTCACACGCTGCAACTCGCGTGCTGACGGTGACTCGCGGATTTAATGCAACAACCGCCGCGACTCACAGCCTGAGTGCATCGATTC
>JANOZG010000804.1:0-2640 GCA_031429275.1 Planctomycetota bacterium | reverse complement strand
CGAAAACCGAAAACTGAAAACCGAAAACACGCGCTCTCCTTCCCGGTCTCGCATCGCCGATTCCATTGAGGCCGCTTTGGATCTTGGCAAAGGCATCATTCTCGTTGCTGTTGCAGATTCGAAAAAGGATGAGCCAAAGTGGAGTATTCATCGATTCAGCCTGCACTTGTCATGCAGTCAATGTCAGCGTTCGTTTGAACGTCAGACTCCGCAGAAATTTTCGTTCAACAGTCCACTCGGATGGTGTCATGCGTGTGAAGGGCTTGGGACAGAATTCGGCGCGAATCAGGCGTTGCTTGTGACGAGTCCTGAGCGTTCTCTGCTGGATGGCGCGATCGGTGCCTGGCCCGATCCAAAGACAAACGCTCCGTTCCGAATGATGCTGGATGCCATTTCGAAAACCTTCGATCTGCCACTGGATCAGCCCTGGTACCTGCTCTCGCCGCGACAACAGCGATTGGTGCTGTATGGGAACAACGAGACGTGGGTCGAGGTGAGTACCGTACACCCGTCGCTCCGTCGACGAGATGGGTCCGATGAAATCCCGCCGGCGGAGCGACGGGTGTACGGTAGTTTCCGCTTCAAGTACAAAGGCATTTACCCTGCTATCGAAGAAGCCTCAAGGCTGTCATTTTCGCATCGCAAGTCGCTCATCGATATGGCTGGTGATCGAGATTGCTCAATGTGCAGTGGCAGTCGCCTCGAAGCTGAAGCATCCGCCATGCGATTGCGAAACATTACCCTCCCGCAGTTGTGCCGAATGCCGTTGTCAGAAGCACTCGCGTTTCTGACCGGACTAAAACTCACAAAAGACGAGAAGAAAATCGCCGGGGACTTGTTGAACGAAGCAACGCATCGTTTGAACTTTCTTGTTGAAGTGGGATTGGATTATCTGACACTCGACAGATCCATGCCGACGCTTTCCGGTGGCGAATCGCAACGCATCCGCCTCGCAGGTCAGGCTGGGAGGTCGCTCACTGGCGTTCTGTACGTACTGGACGAACCCACCATCGGTCTGCATCCGCGCGACAACGGCAGATTGCTGGTTGCTCTCAAACGGCTACGCGATCTGGGGAATACCGTACTGCTTGTCGAACACGACCGTGAAGTGCTCGACGCCGCAGATCGTCTGTTCGATTTCGGTCCCGGAGCTGGACGCCTGGGTGGCAATGTTGTCGCTCAGGGAACACCAAAGGAGATGAGGAAAAACAAGGCGTCTTTGACCGGTGCATATCTTGGCGGGACGCTTGATATTCCGGTTCCGCTGGTCCGTCGGGTTAATGCATCGGCGAGCGGCGGGCGTGAGCCCTTCGGTACAACTGCGACGTTAGAGAGTACAATTGCCAGGAAGAAAAAGAGCCCGAAAAGTACCGGTGGGCTAACACCCACCGCTCACCGCGACGGTTCCGAAAACCGAAAACTGAAACCCGAAAACCCCATCGACTGGCTCGAACTTTTCGGTGCATCGCAACACAACCTGCGAAACGTAGACCTGAGAATTCCGTTGAAGACATTCGTCTGTATCACAGGAGTCAGCGGTTCGGGAAAAAGTTCTCTGGTCATGGACACACTTGCTCCGGCCGTGGCCAGAAGACTAAACATGGCCGCCGCATCGCCTGGTGCGTTTCGAGAACTCAAGGGCGTTGAACATCTGAGTAAAATTGTTCTGGTGGATCAAAACCCCATCGGCTCCACTCCGGCTTCAAATCCCGCAACCTATACGGGGATGTTCGATGAAATTCGCGAGTTGTTCTGTCGCATGCCGGAAGCCAAAGTGCGAGGCTATCGGCCCGGTCGGTTCAGTTTCAACCGGGCAGGGGGTCGTTGCGAAGACTGCGAAGGCATGGGGCAACAGAAGATTGAAATGCACTTCCTGCCTGATGTCTGGGTCGAATGTCCGACCTGCCGAGGTCGTCGGTTCAATGCCGAAACGCTCACCGTCAAATTCAATGAATGCAGCATTGCCGACGTCCTGGAAATGTCCATCAGCAAAGCTTTGGAACTGTTTTCAAATGTCCCCAAAATCCGCGCGCCGCTGGCCACGCTCGATGCGATCGGACTGGGCTATTTGACGCTAGGCCAGTCGGCTCCGACGTTGAGCGGGGGTGAAGCGCAGCGCATTAAGCTGGCGGCGGAACTGTGTAAGCCGAATCGCGGTCGCACTTTGTATCTGCTGGATGAACCCACAACCGGGCTGCACTTCGATGATATCGTAAAACTGCTTAGTGTTTTGAACAGCCTTGTTGAACAGGGCAATACCGTAGTGGTTATTGAACATAATCTGGATGTCATCAAAACTGCGGACTGGATCATCGACCTTGGGCCTGAAGCTGGTGCTGCGGGAGGGCAGATCGTTGTTCAGGGAACGCCGGAAGACGTGGTTGAGTATGCGACCACTGAGATTTCAAATCTGAAATCTCAAATCCAAACGTCTGAAGACCGAACAGCGAAAACCGAAAACGTCTCGCCCCGCTCCTGGACGGGCGAACTACTCGCTCCTGTTCTCGCCGCATCCAAACGCGGCACGATTGAAACCTTCGATGCCGTTGCAGTGGCAGCCAGGCAAAAAGGTGACGTCAGCATTGATGAGCTTGGCAAGTCAGCAAAGCTGCCGTGGGAAGTTGACGGTCGCAAATGGCA
>JANOZG010000803.1:0-10781 GCA_031429275.1 Planctomycetota bacterium | reverse complement strand
ACACGATTCATCACCGAAGCGGAATCGCAGAAGATCCTGAAAGCCTGCCCCGATCTGCAATGGCGTTTGATTTTTTCATTGTGCCGATATGGCGGCTTCCGTTGTCCGTCTGAAGTTCTGGCGTTGACGTGGGAAAACGTGCTTTGGGATGCAAACAGAATCATTGTTACTGCCCCAAAAACCAAGCGATACAAAGGGCATGAAACCAGAGTGATTCCGATGTTCCCGGAGCTGGCTGGCGTTCTCAACGAAGCCTATGAAATGGCATTCGATCGACTGGCGAGTGAGAAAACTGAAGCAGTGGCAACAGTCAGCGGGCCGGTAGTCACCCGTTACACGTCTGCCGATCAGAACATCCGAACAACATTCGGCAAGATCATTGAACGGGCCGGATTGAAGCCGTGGCCAAAGCCGTTTCAGAATCTGCGATCGACGCGGGAAACGGAACTGATGGAAATCTACCCGTCCCACGTTGTCGTTTCGTGGATCGGGCATTCCGAAGCCGTGGCCCAAAAGCACTACCTGCAAACAACTGATTTACATTTCGAAAAGGCAACTGGGAAAGCCCTGGCCCCACAGGCGGCCCCGCAATTGTGCGGAGTTATCGAAACTGAAGAAAACACCGAAATCGACGAGAACGAAAAAACCTTTGTTTTTACGGCATCTGCGGACGTTTCCGCGTCTTTGCCTGAAGAACAAATAACCCGACCAGGGCTCGAACCTGGAACGACAGAACCAAAATCTGTTGTGTTACCATTACACCATCGGGTTACGTTTATTATCGCCAGGCGAAACGACTAGTCGTTTCGAAGGCGGATGCCGACTTCACCGAGCTTCAATCGAATTTCATTCAGAGATGTCACTCCAAAATTGCGACTTGAAAGCAGCTCATCCGGCGTGCGGGCGACCAATTGTCCGATTGTCTGAATGTTCAGACGGGACATACATTTTCGAGATCGCACGGACAGATTCAGATCGCCAACCAGTCTGTTCATCATCGCCTGCTCTTCTGGAGTCATGCTCTGATCAACAATGTGTTCGCGAGAGTGGATCTTGTGAAGGTTTTGTCCAATTCGCAATCCATGTGCCGACAACAGTTCGCGAATTTCCATCAATGATGTTTCGCCGAAGTTTTTGCCAGCCAACAATTCCTGCTCACTGATCTCTGTAAGATCGCCAAGCGAATTGATATCCATAGCTTGCAGACAGTTTCGACTGCGAACGGAAAGTTCGAAGTCCGTGACAGGTCGGCTTAGAAGTTGCTTCATGCGAGCTTCTGTGCGAACCTGATCTTCGTCGATCATCTGATCCTGAGCGGCATCAATATCGCGGAGGTACAATTGAGCAAACTCGTTGTTGGGATCGTATTCACGAACACGGCGGAAGCAGAATGCAGCAGCCTTGTAGTTTTCGCGGTCTTCATAAAGGAGACCGAGGTTTAACAGTGCACCAACAAAGAAAGGCGGACGTGACAAGGATCGCTCGTACAGGCGAATTGCTTCTTCATCGTTGCCGCGAAGAGAGTTTTCGGCAGCCAGCCAGAACAGAGCACGTGAATGATGCGGGTCCATATCAACCGCTCGTTCGAAGTACTCGACCGCCGTCAAGGCGTCGCCGCGATCTGCCCAGATGCAGCCCATCTGAAACGAATACTCCGCGCGACTCGCTGCAGAGGCCGCCACGCTGCGAAGCAGCTTTTCAGCGTCATCCACTTTGCCGGATGCACGAACAGCACCGGCACGACGCAGTGCACAGCCGATCGGATCGTAGCCAGCCTTGCCTGCCTGCTCAAAGCGTTCAGCAGCATCCGCAGAGCGGTTGAGCGATGTCAGACACTGACCATGCACAAACATGGCCACGCCGTCACTGGACACTCCGGAAAGCAGCTTGTCAGCGATTGCCTGACGTGCCAGCAAATAGGCGCCAACGCCCGCACGAGCCATCAGGCCTTCTGATTTCTCACCGGATTCAAAGCGGCGAGTCAATTCACCCACGATTTGCCGAACTTCTGTCAGCTGAGGACTGCAGACAGCGCGTTCAAGCTGATTGAACTGATCCGGTGTTAACGGACCAGAAGCCTCAAGAAGATCCTTTACGTTGACCACAGTCGTTGAAAGCACTTCGTTCGTTTCCTGACAAGCCCACAAAAAGCATCGAAGCAAACTGCCACCGATACCGAATACTCAACAAACAGCATTCTATGCCTGACAAAATCGAAAACGGGTCGATTCTGAAAAAGCAGAGACGCATAAGAACGCAGACCAACATATCTCTTCTGCGGTCCGATTTTGAAAACGCGGCAGTTTAACGCAATCGAAGCCTTGACACAAACGTCAATGGCGAATTCGAGACAACCCTGAAATCCTGCCTCCCACGGGAACGTAACTCATTGTTGCAAAACAGGTTGCAAGAAACTGTCAGCGACGTCCAGAGTGGGAAAACTCAGGCCGATCGTCGCATATTTCGTGCCGGAAGCTCCCGATAGTCGGAAGCAGCCTGATCCGAATCGGCTCGTCCGCATCGCGCAAAACACTAAGTTGGCGACCTCAGCGAGGGAGATTTTCTGGGAATTTTGCAGCAGACATTGGGGGCAAGTGATTTCCTGATCAGCTTAGATTCATTCAGATCCTGCGGCCATCATCGCGTGACTCCGCAGGAATGAGTATCATGGCGGCTGGCATTTTGAACATCGATTCCGGGAGTTTGTCTGATGTGGAATCACAAGACGATTTTTTTCTTCTGCTTCACTGGCCTGCTGTCACTTTGTCCTCAAGGCAAGGCACAGGACAAGATCGAATTCAACCGTGATGTGCGGCCGATTCTTGCGGCGAACTGCTTTGAATGCCACGGCTTCGATGCCAATACACGCAAAGCTGATCTGCGACTCGATACGGCGGAAGGCGCTTTCGCAGAACACGACGGTGTGATCGCTGTGAAGCCAGGTGATCTAACGAACAGCGAACTGTGGAACCGCATTTCCAGTACTGACGACGAAGTCGTGATGCCTCCTCCGGAGTCGAAAAAGACACTGACTGCAGAGCAGAAGGAGATATTGCGACGCTGGATCGAACAGGGCGCACCGTATCAAAAGCACTGGGCGTTTGAATCGCCGAAGTCTGCAGAGATCCCGAGCGTTGGCAAGGCTTCATGGGTTCGCAACCCGGTTGACGCATTCATCCTTTCGAAGCTTGAACAAAACAATCTCACACCCCAACAGGAAGCAGATCGTGAGACATTGATTCGCCGTGTGGCATTTACAGTCACCGGGTTGCCTCCGAAGATCGGCGAAGTCGATGAGTTTCTGAACGACACGTCCTCAAACGCTTACGACAAAATGGTTGACCGTTATCTGTCGTCTCCCCATTTTGGCGAAGAGCAAGCTCGCCAATGGCTGGATGTCGCTCGCTACGCCGACACGCACGGCCTGCATCTGGATAATGAGCGTGAAATGTGGGCGTATCGTGACTGGGTGATCAAGGCCTTCAATCAGAATCTGCCATTCGACGAATTCACGAAATGGCAACTTGCCGGCGACCTGTTTCCGGAACCGACTCAGGATCAATTGATCGCTACCGGCTTCAGCCGCTGCAACGTCACAACTGGAGAAGGCGGCGCGATTGCGGACGAATGGCTGTATCGATACGCCGTCGATCGCACGAGTACCACGATGCAGACATGGATGGGACTGACGGCAGGCTGTGCTGTTTGTCACGATCATAAATATGATCCTGTGACGCAGAAAGATTTCTATTCCATTTATGCTTTCTTCTATTCCAGCTCAGATCCGGCGATGGATGGAAATCTCAACAACACAAGCCCGTTTGTGAAAGTGCCGACGCCGGAACAAAAAGCGGCTCTTGAAGTTGCTCAGCGACAGGCGAATGTCGCTAAGAAGGCACTGGAGGACGCAGTGCCTGCGATTGAATACAACGATCCTGCCAGCGACACAGTTGCCGCAGCGGCTGAATTGGTTGACATCAGCGATTCAGTGATTGATGACGTGTTTTCACCTGGAACCAACACTCGCAACACGTCTCGCAACGACACCACATGGCGACTGGAACCAGAGTTCGGCGTGAAATCCGGTCGCCGCATTGTTGAACTTGCCTATGGTTCAAAGTACGACCTGAATCTGGACTTCACAATAATTCCTATCGTCATACCAAACGATGGTCGACTCGAATTCTGGCTGCGAATCGATCCGTTTAATCCGCCAACAGCGTTTGGTATTCAGTTCAACGATGGCAGCAATCGCCGACTCGTCTGGGGTGACAAATCAACCATTGGATTCGACAAAGCAAAAGGTGAAATGGGACCGATTCCAACTGCCGGCGAATGGATTCATGTTGCAGTGCCGTTCGAATCCCTGGAATCCAAAGCCGGCACCCGAATCAACAACATGATGCTGACGCAAAACGGCGGCAAAGTATGGATTGACGATATGCGGATCGTTGGAAAATCAGATCGCAGCAAAGATCCTCTTTCTTCTTTCCAACGCTGGTGGGAAATGAGCAAGGGCTCAAACCCGGCTGGCATTGAGGGCGAACTTCGCACAACACTGGTCGCCGGTCCCGCCGATTCTGTTCCGGCCGAACAACGCAGCAGGTTACTGCAATTCTGGCAACAAAACGTGCAGCGAATTTCCGAATCACCGCTCGCTCAAGCTCGGGAAGCATCGCTGATCGCGGATCAAACGGTCGCGATTCTCAATGATACCATTCCCGGTACATTTATTTTCAATGACATGCAGAAACCTCGCGATGCGTTTGTCATGCTGCGAGGCCAATACGACAAGCCGGGCGACAAAGTCGAACCTCGCGTGCCGGCAGAATTTCCTCCGCTGATGACTGCAGACGGACAGCCGTTCCCGGTTGATCAACGAGCAAATCGTCTCGATCTGGCTCGATGGTTTCTGTCTGCCGAAAATCCATTGACGACACGTGTCACTGTCAATCGTGTATGGCAGCAGTTGTTTGGGATTGGGCTGGTCAAGACGAGCGACGACTTTGGCACTCGCGGCGACGTACCCAGCCATCCTGAATTGCTTGACTGGCTGGCGGTACACTTTCGCGAATCCGGCTGGGACATGAAGCACCTGTACCGACTGCTGCTGACTTCCGCAACGTTTCGACAGGATTCATCGACGAATCATGATTTGTACCAGCTCGATCCGGAGAATCGTCTGCTTGGACACGGCCCTCGACTGCGACTCGACGGCGAACAGCTTCGCGATAACGTTCTGGCTGTGAGTGGTCTGCTGCATCCAGTGATGGGTGGTCGCGGCGTTATGCCATATCAACCGCCGGACATCTGGGAACCTGTCGGCTACGAAAACAGCAACACCCGATTCTACATGCAGGATCATGGAGCTGAATTGTATCGCCGAAGCGTTTACTGTTTCCTAAAACGCACTGCACCGCCACCGTTTATGACGAACTTCGATGGCCCGAACCGTGAGCAGTTCTGTTCTCGCCGTGAACGTAGCAACACACCTCTACAGGCATTGCAGCTGATGAACGACGTGCAGCACTTCGAAGCGGCCCGCGCACTTGCGGAACGTGTCCTGACGGAAGGTGGTGCCGATACGAATTCTCGTCTGGAATTTTTGTATCGCACGGTCTTGTCGCGTAAACCCAACGCAGACGAAATCCGTATCGTGACAGCCGCTTTGCAGCGGCAGCTCGAACTGTTTGCCGCTGAAAATGACGCAGCCAGAAAAGCAATTCATGTGGGAGAATCAGAACCGAAGAAAGTCGCCGCCGAACTCGCAACCGCAGCTTGGACGATGGTTGCGAATTTGATTCTGAATCTGGATGAAACTGTTGTACGCAATTGAGTTCCTTAACGTAGATCCCGCCTGCCGTGCGGGAGTTTCGCCGCAAGGCGAACATCCGCTCAACGGCGGCGCGTAGTCTGTAAAAAATAATACTTGGTCGCAGGTCGCAACATGTTGCGAAGTCCTTTCCGGCAGAAAGGACCAACAGAAGAGACAGTCCTTTCTGGCAGAAAGGACCTACAGGACAAGAAACAAATGAACACAATCAACGACTATCTCCTGAATCAAACACGTCGCCAGTTCTTTGGCTCCGGCGCGTTTCGAATGGGAGGTGTTTCAATGGCAATGATGGCGGCTCAGCGTGCGACAGCAGCGCAGGAAGCTGCGAATATAGAACGCGTTCATCCGCCGCTCACGGGCTTTCCGCACTTTGCTCCAAAAGCGAAAGCTGTCATCTATCTGCACATGAATGGCGGACCGTCGCAACTTGACACGTGGGACTACAAACCACGTCTCGGCGATCACTTTGACAAAGATCTGCCGGATTCTATTCGCATGGGTCAGCGAATCACGACGATGACCAGCGGTCAGGCTCGATTGCCCGTCGCGCCTTCCCTGTTTAAGTTTGCGAGATACGGTCAGGCCGGGATCTGGGCCAGCGAACTTCTCAGTCATACAGCGAAGCATGTCGATGATATTGCCCTGGTTCGCAGCGTGCATACGAACGCTATCAATCACGATCCAGCTTGTACGTTCGTCACAACAGGCAGCGAGGTTCCAGGCAAGCCGAGCCTTGGTTCATGGCTGGCATACGGCCTAGGCAGTGAAAGCAACAACCTGCCGGCCTTCGTCGTGCTCACACCACGCTGGACTTCGAAGCAGGCAGCTCAGGCGTTGTTTTCAAGAATGTGGAGCAGCGGATTTCTGCCATCGAAGTTTACCGGCGTCGCATTGCGCAGCGTTGGCGATCCGGTGCTGTACATCGACAATCCGGAAGGTATCAGTTCAAGCCATCGTCGAGCCATGCTCGACAGCCTTGCCGAGCTCAATCATCGTACGTTTGAACGTTACGGCGATCCGGAGACGCAGACTCGAATCGCGCAATATGAAATGGCGTTTCGAATGCAGAGCAGCGTGCCGGAACTTGTGGATCTTTCCGGTGAAACGCAGGCGACACTGGACATGTACGGACCGGAAGTTACGAAACCGGGCACCTTTGCTGCCAGCGCGTTACTGGCTCGTCGAATGGTGGAACGCGGTGTGCGAGCGGTTCAGATCCTGCATCGCGGCTGGGACCAACATGGTTCTCTCCCCAGCGAAATTCGTCATCAATGTTACGACACAGATCAGCCCTGTGCCGCGCTGTTGCAGGATTTGAAACAACGCGGCCTGTTGCAGGACACGCTCGTCGTCTGGGGCGGGGAATTCGGTCGCACGGTTTATTCGCAAGGCACGCTCACCGCGACAAATTACGGTCGAGACCATCATCCTCGCTGCTTTAGCATGTGGATGGCGGGCGGCGGTATCAAAGGTGGCACGGTCTACGGCGAAACCGACGACTTCAGTTACAACATCGTCGATAAACCGTGTCATGTGAATGATCTGAATGCGACGCTGCTGCATTGCCTCGGCATTGATCATGAACGGTTCTCATATCGTTTCCAGGGACTTGACCAACGGCTGACAGGCGTTGAGCCGCAACGCGTAATCGATGAAATCCTTGCGTGAAGAGTGTTTCCGCTTTCTATATAGTGGAATGAAATGCGGCGGAGATTGGCGAGCGGGGGACGTGAGTCCACTGATTTCTGTGTTGTGCAGGCGACCAATCAGGGGATTCACATCCCCCCGCTCGCCGAAAGAGTTTATCAGTCCCCATGGATTGCCGTTTTAGATTTGGCGTAAAGATTGAATCAGATGAGTCAAAACGATGTCGTGCTGGCAATTACCGGAGCCAGCGGTTCTGCCTATGCACTTCGCCTGGCGCAAGTGCTGCTGGCTGCCGGGAAACAACTGCATGTGGTTGTGAGCGTCGCGGCACGGCAGGTGATGGCGCGCGAACTGGAGGCCGAATTTCCCAGCAATGGTGCATCATCATCTGACTGGTCAGCGATGATCGACAAAACTCTGGCCGGACCAATTGCCAGCACATGGGGCTTTCGCCCGTTGGTCCACGCAGGTTCAATGTCGGCTCAAGGCTCGATTAGAGCATACGGGACGTCAGACTATTCCTCAGGCATCGCCAGTGGTTCGTTTCGCACCAGTGGAATGGTCATCTGTCCTTGTTCCATGGGAACGCTGTCAGCCATCGCGACCGGCGCGTCAACGAACCTGATTCAGCGTGCAGCCGACGTTCACTTGAAAGAGCGACGTCCATTGGTTCTGGTTCCGCGCGAGACGCCGCTAAGTCTCATTCAGCTGGAGAACATGACGCGGATCTCACAGGCAGGCGCAACTATTATGCCATCCATGCCGGGCTTTTATCACAAACCAAAACAGATTGCCGACCTGGTTGATTTTGTAGTCGCACGAATACTTGACCATTTGCACGTGGAACATAATCTGATGGAACGCTGGGGTGAAGAACCGATTTGAAGTCCTCGGAATCTTCGGAACAATCGTTTTGATCCGAAATTTGTTTCAAGGTTACCCTGATTCTCACCGGGTGCTCCGCAAGTCTATGGGGGCTCTTCTCCGACACTGCGATTACGCACGCCGGTGCGACGTTTCATGGACGAGAAATCATATCACCGAACGATCCTGTTTCCTGAGACGTAAGCATGGCTATTCCACGAGAATCACTGCGCGTTATCATCGCTGCTTCAGAAGCCGTGCCGTTCTCCAAAACCGGCGGACTTGCCGACGTCGCTGGAGCCCTTGCAAAATCGCTCGATCAGATTGGCCATGATGTCACTCTTTTTCTGCCGGACTACTATCAACTCCGGCAAACCAATTCGACCCTGCCACCCATTGCTGATACAGGATTGCGATTTTCAATTTCCATGAACGGCCGAGTCGTTCCTGGAACGCTGAACTGGACAACGCTGCCGGATTGCAATGTTCGCGTGTTGCTCATTCGCCAGCCTGAGTATTTTGATCGACGCCAACTCTACCAGGAGCATGGTCATGCGTATGTCGATAACTGCGAACGGTTCTCTTACTTCAGTCGAGCTGTCATGGAAATCAGTCGCCAGATGATTCTTCGGCCAGACGTGGTGCACTGCAACGACTGGCAGACAGGGCTGATCAACGGATTACTGAAGACGCAGTATCAAGGGCGACCGGGTTTCGAACGCACTGCAAGTGTGATGACACTTCACAATATGGCCTATCAGGGACGATTCTGGCATTTCGACATGCCACTGACTGGCATGGAATGGAGATACTTCAATCACAATCAAATGGAAGCCTGGGGCGACCTGAACCTTCTGAAAACAGGCATCGCTTTTGCCGACCAGATTACAACCGTCAGCCCCACGTATGCGAAGGAGATTTGCACATCAGACGGCGGCTATGGACTCGAAGGATTATTGTCACATCGTCGCGACGATCTCGTGGGAATCCTCAACGGCATTGACGACGCTGTGTGGAATCCCGAAACAGATCAACATCTTCCTGCACGATATTCGATCAGCACTGTTGCTGACGGTAAGCCTCACTGTAAAGCTCACCTGCAACGACGAATGCACCTGCATGAGCGATCTGATGTGCCGATTTTGGGTATGGTTTCTCGCATGGCAGATCAGAAAGGTTTCGATCTGATCACCGGCGCTGCGGAGCGAATCCTGTCACAGGATCTCCAGTTGGTATTTCTCGGCACGGGGGATCCGTTTTACGAAGGACAACTTCGTGAACTTGCGGGGCGTTACCCCGGCAAGGTCGCCGCCGAAATTGGTTTTGATGAATCTCTGGCACATCAGATCGAAGCCGGCGCGGACATGTTTCTGATGCCAAGTCGCTTTGAACCGTGTGGGCTCAATCAGATGTACAGCCTGCGGTACGGTACTGTTCCCATCGTTCGTAAAGTTGGCGGACTTGCGGATTCGGTGGAGAACTTTGAATCGGAATCTGAATCACTCCAGACAGCGACAGGTTTTGTGTTCGTCGACTACTCTAAAGAATTGCTTGCCGAAACGATCGAGAAAGCTGTCTCTTACTATCGCAAGCCTGACGTTTGGCAACAAATTGTTCACAATGGAATGTCCCGTGACTGGTCCTGGAATCGCAGCGCTCAGGAATACGTCTCGGTCTACAGAAAAGCGATGGAGCTGCGTCATCGCAGATCGCCGTGAATGATGGATTGGACATCGCCGGCTTTTGCTTATACAAAGCTGCGACGCGGGAAGGTTCTGCTACTTTCGTAAAACCACTCCTGATCCGAATCTCACAGTCCAGGGCAATTCAACGTGAATCCGATCATTGAGCTTGAACAATTGGTGAGCATGTTTCCTGAACCGGAAGGGCAGCCGCTCTATCTGAAGGCGGAACATGTCGCCAAGGAAGCAACGCCAGAACCCTATCGCCAGATGTTGGTGCATGAACATCACATGACTGTGACGATGGAGTCCTTTCACAAGTGCGCTGTGGAAGTCATTGTGATCGATAGTCGTTTCGAAAATGAGCTGTATCTGCGACGAAGTCTGCTCCGAAAAAGCGGCACTGAAAAAATGGTGCAACTTGGCTACGTGCGATTTAATTTTGACTATGTGACCAAGTGCGTCAAAGAAGAAATCCTGGCTGGTATTACGCCGTTGGGCCGAGTGCTGATTCAGCACAACGTGCTGCGTCACGTGGATCTCGGGGCCATCATTCGCTTCACGGCAGGCCCGGGATTAGTGAAAACCCTGCGGATGAAAGAGGGCCAGATCACTTACGGACGTATGGCGACAATCTTCTGCAATGGTTCGCCTGCGATCGATCTCCTCGAGATTTCTGGTCCGCTGGATTAGTTGACAGGCGAGCGGCTGGGCGTCAGCCCTCCGTGTGGCATAGCGAAAAGCTCGGAGGG
>JANOZG010000802.1:0-2235 GCA_031429275.1 Planctomycetota bacterium | reverse complement strand
CATCTGGAATTCCGCTATCTTTGAAAACCAATCCTGCTCATCTAAAAAACGGCTTCATAGAATATGTCGCCATTCGCCTGCATGAGCCAAATGTGAACTCTACACCGAATCGTCAGGAGTTTTGATCCATAACCTTTTGATGATGGCTGCCACAGCGCGCAGAATGAAGGGAAGCAAAGAAGTCGCCAGGAATGCAGCGAATAACGGGCCGTCAAGCAGCGCCATCGGGCCTTTCTCGGCAACTACGGACAATCTGGGGATGCGAGTTCCCACACAAACAAAAACCATCGTGCTTGGCAATAACCCAAGCAGCGAGGTCCACAGAAATGTGTTGGCAGGGACAATGCTTGTCGCTCCAGAGGCGTAGTTCAGAAAGCTGTACGGTGTGTGCAGCAATCTCAGAGACAACAGATAGAAGCCCGCGTCCGAGTGCATTTTTTTCCGAAATCGATCGAGCTGTATGCCAAAGCGGGACTCAATCGCTTCGCGAAAGATGAACCGACTGGCAAAGAAGCTAACCATCGCTGCTGCCGTTAATGCCACATCAACCATGAGCACACCAGCCCAGAAGCCGAACAGCCAGCCCGCGATGACAGATTTTCCAGCGGTACCCGGGATCAGCGAAAGACCAAGATAAAGCGCGAAACCAATCAGCCAGAATCGAATTGGGTTCGCCTTAACAGCATCAAGCAGGTACGACTCTTCTGCAATCAACCACTCCAGCGAAGCGTACTGATGAGCCACGGTGCCAACGGTTGCAACGATCGCTATCAGACCAAGTGCCGCCAAAATCCGCTGGTGAATTACTTTCACAACACATCCCCGCAAAAAACGAGAACTTCAGGACCATCTTTCTAAAAAACTGCATCAACAGCGCGCCATTGTGCACAGTTCGTTCCAAGTGTGCCACAGACGCACTCTTTCATGCGATGCATTCAGTGTTTTTGTTCACTGAGTCTCAGAAGCAACGGTAAGCGTTTGAAAAATATTTTCGAGGCATTGATGAATCGTTCCTCCGTCGCCGAAATCTGCTGAAGCTCGGAATCTATCAACGCATTCAGCGATGACTTGATCTTCGTTTGCGATAAGATTGCCGAGATCCTTTTTATCGCTGCGTTTGCTCTCGGATTTCACGAGTCGCTGAAGCTGTTTTCTGGCGGTGACGTGATCCTGCAGCACACCGAGCTGCTGTTGTATTGCGGTCAATGCTGTCGTAAGTTCGACCAGATTGAACGTTTCCATCACCTGATCGACAATTTCTGCAGCATATCGAAGTTGCTTGATCTGAATACGCAGGCGATGCAGCGTTTTGACGTCGAGATCAGCCGACTTGAGTTCTAAAAAACGATTGCCGATCACTCGAAATCGCGTCAAACACCATTGTCTTCCAGAAATGGGCACGTTCGAAGTCTTGTGGGCAAGGTTGAAGCTCAAATCGCTCACCAAGTGTCGAATCTGCTTTCGAAACACGTGTTTTCGATGCATTTTCCGAGTCACCACATCGATTGCCCGCTGGGCATGCTCTCGCTCAGATCGCCATTTTTTGAGCGGATTCCGTTTCAACTTGGGGCCTCTCGAAAGTTGTTCTTCTATCAGGACATCAAGCTCTCGAGCCGTTCGAGTGGCGTGAAGCACGTTTTTTAACTTCTTTCGAAACCATTTTTCGCACGACTCGGGAATCAGTTCTTTAAAGAAATAGATTGCCGCCAGTGCCCGCCGCACTGAAACCCGCAACCGATGCACGTGCTCGTTGTCTGCACGCCAGTGAGCGGTTGCTGAATTCAGACTGCGATCTACTGTCTTGAGGATTTTCTGCAGAAGTCGAGAAGCAGTTTCTCCGGGGGATTCGCTCGCGACTACGACCGTCGTTGGAGAGGACTTCGTCTTTGAATGAAACATAGGTATTCCTGGCCATTGCATCGGGGTCGGCAGGTTTGGCACATGCCATGTCGGGCTACAAATCTGATAACGAAAAGACTGTTCAATAGTTTCACTCACGTTACTCATCAAGGCAAGATTCATGATTCACGAAGTCACGGGCGATATTCTTCTGACCAAAGCTCAAGCCATCGCACATGGGGTCGCGCCAAACGACCACTTCGACAACGGTCTGGCACTCGCACTACGGGAGCAATGGCCAGCGATGGCGAAAGACTTTCGCCACTACGCTCATCAATCGCACCCGAAACCTGGCGAGCTCTGGGTGTGGGGCGGTGCCGGAGGAGTTCGTATTAT
>JANOZG010000801.1:0-6810 GCA_031429275.1 Planctomycetota bacterium | reverse complement strand
GCCGCCCTCCGCGAATCGCCGAAGGAAGAGATCGCGAAGGAATTTGCGGACGTGTTGGCATGGCTTGCCACGATCGCGAACGTCGCCGGAATCAATCTGACTGAAGCCGTCAACGCCAAATACGGTCGCGGCTGTCCTGGTTGCCATCAAATGGTGTGTGCATGTTCGGATGCAGAAAAGCCGTAAGACCAGTCGCGGTTTGAACTCGTTGTGTCATGTGGATCAACATTCAACGAGACGGATAGCAGCGTCACTTTGCTGTGTCACGACCGTCACTTGATCCGCGAAAACCCTCGACATGCAGTGACCCGTCCGGAAACACTTGAATCGTTACGCAACCAGTGTTGCTGGTATGCAGGATCGAAGCAGAACCAAAGACTTTGGCCAGATGCGTATGGCTGCGGTCGTTGCGAGAACTCACAATAACGTGCTCTGGCTCAACGGCGGCGGCTAGCGCCGGAACATTCGAATTCGGACTGCCATGATGAGGGCTCATCAACACGTCGCACTTTGGCAATTTGGGAAGTAAATTCGCCTGGCCCGCACCTTCAAGGTCACCTGGCAGGCAAATGCGGCGATTGCGATATTCCAGAATCGCTGCGACGCTGGCCTCATTGTCGGATAACTCGGAATCCGGTTTTGTATCGGCCTTCAGGAATGAAATGCTCAGATCTTCGCAGTCCATTGAATCCATGCTGCTTAGAATCGAAACGGGCAAACGCAATCCGGCAAGTTCATCCAGAACTCTTTGAACAGCGGGTGACTGGGTTCGCGCAAACTCATTGGTCAGCAGCACCTGTCCAACCGGCAGACGATCCAGGAGACTGGCGACGGCGTTGTAGTGATCCAGGTCGGGATGAGAAATCACAATCGCATCGATCATGCGGTATCCGCGATTCCACAGAAATCGGCAGACGGTGTCAGCAGTTCGCTCACCGCGATGCATGGCTCCGGCATCGAACAGCAGAACACGATTGTCGGGAGTCTGAACAACAACAGCATTTCCATGTCCCACGGAAAGCACGCTGCAGGTTAACCCTTCATGGGCAGGCAACTGAGTGATGGTGCGAAACATAACAATGACGAAGATCAGCAGCCCGATACGAAAACACCTTCGCATCATCGAATGGCGAGCCGCTACCGACAGCGCGAGCAGGCCGTAATAGACCGGAGTAAACCAAAATGGAAGATCGGGAATGGTGACAAAGCCGGTTCGCACATCGGCTGACAAAGAAACACCGTATTGCAACGCAGACAGCATCCAATCAAATGGTGCTGTGATGACGGATTCCAGAGGAGGCACCAGCATACCACCAAAAACCGCCACATATCCGCAGATGAGCGTGATCGTCGTCAGTGGAATGAGCAAAATATTGACGACCATGCCCACCAGAGAAACCACATGAAACTGAGTCGCCACGATCGGTGCGGTGAGGACTGAAATCGCGAGCATTCGATGATAATTCAGCTTCAACCATGCGCCCCACTCTGTCTGCTGTTGTCGCAACCAGTCCTGCCATGTGATTGCATCCGGAGGTGCCTCTCGATCTTCGGGAGTCGATTGATTGTCCGACACCCATCCCAGTGCGCCAACTGCCAGAAACGAAAGCCACGCTCCGATATCGAACGCGATCGATGGATCAAAGACTATCAGCAGGATCGCCGTTGCGCCGATCAAAGATCCCATGCTTATATCCCGGTACAATGACTGCCCCAGAATATAGAGCAGAATGAAAACCGTCGAACGCAGGACGGAAGGCCTGAGGTCGGTCAAAAAGGCATAGAACACGCAGACAAGTCCTGCCAGCAATAGTGACCGTGTTCGGGAGACAAGTATCAAATTCTGCAGTCGAACGAGAAATACAAACAGAATGCCGACATGCAACCCAGAGATCGCCAGCAGGTGCATCGTGCCGCTGACAATATAGTCTCGCTCGACGTCGGGCGTCAGGTGACCGCGATTTCCCAGCAGCAAGGCTTCTGCGGTTGCTCGGTTCGTGGCGTCCAGATTGTCGCGAAGCAAATCTACGGTCTGTTGGCGAAAAGTATTGAGCCAGTGTTTAGGATTCGAGTGATTTGCCGGCTGAATCATCATCACTGCGGCTGGATGATTTGCAAATGCCATCGCCGACATACCGCATCGCTGCATATGGCGGGCAAAATCGACCTCGCCGGGATTTCTGGCAGGCTCAGGCAGATCAATTTGCCCGGTCAACTGAATGCGATCTCCCCAGGACATTTGCCCTGTTGCGTCGCCACTAATCAAAACACGCAGGAGTCCTCTTGTGCGAATAATTTCATCGCCGCGCATCAGTGCTTTGGTCTGCAACAGAAACAGTGTCCGAGGTGTCTCTGTCTGGCCGGTGCCTGAGCCTGAACCGTAATCAGCAGGCATATCCAATGCCGGGATATTGGCAACGTCGCCGATGATTCTGAGCGCAGGGTTCTCGCAGAATGCTGGTGATGCCGCCAGCGACGCGATATCCTGTCCCTCATCGACTCGGCTGCGAACGGTCCACAGTGTCAGACCAACAGTGATGATTGCCACCAGCAGAGTGAAAATCTCCAACTGCATGGATCGACGGCGATGGAAATATCTCGTTGCGATCAGGAACATGCCTGCCGCAGAAACAGCGACTACTGTGGGAACGGGAAATCCCTGAACAGCGAAAAATTCCGCCAGTCGCACCCCGACGATGAGCATGGCTGCACACAGAAGGGATCGCGGTATCGCAGGAATCTTCCAGAAGCCCGTTAATATTCGTGCGGTTTCGAAAAACAGTGGGGGCTTCTGCAACGGGACCTCACATTTCGCGACGTCGGCCGTCCAGAATCGGCTGCAGTTCATCGACGAAATCGTGAACATCCTGAAACTCACGATAGACGGACGCAAACCGCACAAACGCGACTTTGTCCAGATCTCGCAGCGCGCTGAAGACCAGCTCACCGATGCGGCGAGACGGCACTTCACGTTCACCATCTTCGTAAAGGGCCGCTTCAACGTCGCCCACAAGGAGATCGATTTGCTCAGGGCTGACAGGACGTTTGTAGCACGCGACTTCGACGCCTCGGCGAATTTTCACGCGGTCGAAAGGCACGCGCGTTCCATCTTTCTTGATGACTCGTATCGGTGACTCTTCGATTTTTTCATACGTCGTGAAGCGACGCTCGCAGCTCAGACATTCACGGCGACGACGAATGGAAAAGTCCTGACTGTTGCGGGAGTCAATGACTTTCGTTTCGTCATGTTTACAGTAGGGACACTGCACGTGAGGCATTCCGGAGTAGAGTAATAATGGAAGACACGGTGCTGTTGGCAAACCCGGGTGAATCGGGCCAGCATTGTATCAAAACAGCCCTGGCAACTTGCAACTGATTGCAGGTCCGGTCTGTTTTTTAGTCCAGGACACAATTTTTGGCCTCGAAAAGCTGGTCTGGACATAAATCGGGAAGTTCGGCAGACTTCGCCGCTGTGAAGGCCTCACTTCACTGGTTTTCGTTTTCAGGACAGCGGTTCTCAGCCGTCTGTCTTCGCTACGACCTGAAAATTACCGCATTGTCGGCGATTCGCAAGGTTCTGTTCACAGATCTCACCTCGCAGCTTTCTCAATCCTTTCTGCTGCCAACCTCGTCTCCTTCATTCCCACTCCTCCTTCGCTGGTTACCTGTCATGACGCGACTGGCCACAGCCGTCTGCTGCTACACAGTCATTTTCGCGACATCCCTGTTTTGCGCATTGCTGCTGCGATTTGACTTTGAAGTCTCAGGAAACACAATCACCATCTTCCGCGAAAGCGTGCTCGTTGTGGTGTTGTTGAAGATCGCCGTTGTGCTGTTCTCACGGGACTGGCGTCGAAGAATGCGGTATTCGACAATCTATGACATCGCATGGTCAGCTGGCCTGTGCCTCGCCTGCGGAGTCCTGGTTTCTGCCATGCAGATTGCCCGCGAAACCATGCCACAGATTCCTCGCAGCGTCATTGCCATGGACACTCTGATCTCAGCCGGTGCACTGGCAAGTGCCCGGATTGCGGCTCAATCATTACGCACATTGCAAAAATCCAGACGCAATTCCAACGCCGCGCGGACTCTGATTTACGCGAATGGCTCGGAAGCCGCAGCCATGACTGCGTCGATTCAAACAAGCTCTGCCACACTGCGCGTGGTGGGAATTGCATCACCCGGGAATTCCATACCAAATTCTGTTATCGCAGGTGTGCCTGTCTTTGATGTCTCGCGGGGGCTGGAAGCAATCATCAACTACACTCGCGCGGAAGTGCTTTTGATGCCTTCGCGGTTATCAGGTCGTGAAGTTCGAGAAGTCACGGAGGTCTGCCAGCGGTACGGCGTGGATGCGCATGTGGTGCCGTCGATCGATGAGATTCCTTCAGGACGATTTGAATTGAAGATGCGGGAGGTCACGATTGACGACCTGCTTAGACGCGATCCCAATCAGCTTGACATGGCTGGCATTCGCACATATTTGCGTGGTCGCGTGGTGATGGTTACCGGTGCGTCGGGCAGCATTGGATCCGAGGTTTGCCGACAATTGCTGAGCTTTGGTCCGCGAAAAATCATTCTGCTGGACCAGTCGGAGTTCGGCATCTTTCAGATGGAACAGGAATTTCTGGCACTGGGGAAAGATCCATCGCGAAGTCTGCCCCAACTGGAGTTCATCGTCGAAGATATCACCGACCAGGATTCCATGTCGCGGATTTTCATGCTGCACCGCCCAGCGGTTGTCTTCCACGCTGCAGCATACAAACACGTGCCACTGATGGAGAGCAATCCACAGGCTGCCGTTCGAAACAATGTTTTTGGCACGAAAAATCTGGTTGATCTTGCCCACCGTTTTTCCGTCGAACGTTTCGTCATGATTTCTACCGACAAAGCTGTGCGGCCCACAAACGTCATGGGCGCCACAAAACTCATCGCCGAACAATATCTGCATTCAGTGGCGTCACATTCGAAAACGCGATTTATCACGGTACGTTTTGGCAATGTGCTCAATTCCGCCGGCAGTGTCGTGCCAACGTTCCGACGTCAGATCGAAGAGGGCGGGCCGGTGACAGTGACGGATCCGGAAATGCTGAGATACTTTATGACGATCCCGGAAGCCGTGCAGTTGGTACTGCAGTCAGGAGCTGTGGGTGAAGGTGGCGATGTACTTATTCTGGACATGGGTGAGCCTGTTAAAATCGTCGATCTTGCTAAAGACATGATTCGACTTTCCGGCCAGAGATATCCGGACGACATCGACATTGTGTTTACTGGCTTGCGGCCGGGCGAAAAACTCTACGAAGAGTTGTTTTACGAAACAGAACAAAATGCCGTCCGTATCCACGAAAAGATCTTCCGAGCTCCACGCGAAGGAGACGCCGCAGTGGCGGTCATCAACGATGAACTTGAGCAACTCTCAAGCCATCTCAATTCCAGCCGTGAGGAACTTCGAGAGGTCCTGTGGCAAGCGACCGCTCGCATTGTAGAACGCAGTTCTATGCAACCTGCGGACACGAAAATGCCTCTTCGCCGTGTGGCTTAGAATTTGTCCTGCAGCAACTGGGGAAATTCATCGCAAGATGAACTTCCAGTGTCAGAAATGATTGACTCTATTGCCCGATTGATGAGTGGCCAGGGTTGGAGAGCACCAGCCCGATGAGCCGACGGAGCGATCTCGATAAAGACAAAGCCATGTTCGTATCGCCTTGTCCGAAGATCGGGCTTCCTGGCCAGCGAGAAGTTCGGATGTTCCATCGACGCCGTATCGCCCTTCGGAGCAGCATCCAGAATATCGCAGACAAAAAAACGCTGACCAAGTATTGACCAACAACGCAAGTGGGTTCCGTCACCGATGGCTTGAATCACTCGACGAGTTATGCGTACGACACCGCCGGCCGCTTGATCACATCGACCGACGCCAACAACGCCGTCACACAGTACGAATATGACCGCCTCGGCCGCAGCACAAAGCTGACTGACCCTGTCGGCAACGCCACGACATGGACATATGATGCACTCGGTCAGATGCTCAGCGATTCACAACTTGTCCCCGGCGCAGCAGCAGCAGCAACCCGCACTTATGTCTACGACGCCGTCGGCAAAGTCACATCTCGCACAGATCGCGCCGGCCGCACGATTACGTTTGGTTACGATCATCTGGGCCGACAGACTGAGCAAAACTGGCTCACTGCCGGAACAGCCGTCAACACAATCACCACGACGCACAACGCCGCGATGAATGTGTCGTCGATTGCTGACAACGATGCAGCCAACGCCTTCACGTGGGACATCATGGGCCGCCTGTTGTCGTCCAGCAATGCCGGAACAGCCAACGCTCCGACAGTCGTGCTGAATCAGACGTACGATGCCCTCGGCAGGCAGAACACGTTGTCGGCGACCATTAATTCCATCGCCGACTTTGTGAACACGTATTCGTACAACACCGCAGGGAGAATGTCACAGATCACGCAAGCGGATGGCAACACATCCGCTGGATACTTGGTGAAAGACAAACGCATCGACATGAATTACGACTCCGTCGGCCGCTTCACTTCGATCGCCCGCTACGAATCGCTGACAACGACCAACGCCGTCGCCGCATCCAGCTACGTCTATGACAACGCTGGTCGTCTGACGAGTCTGCAACATGTGGGGCAGGCTTCCAGCCTGTCTGGTTACACCTACACCTGGAACGCCGCCAGCCAACTGACATCCATGAACTCCGTCCGCGACGGCCTGACCAGTTACAGTTACGACGCCACCAGCCAACTCACCGCCGCCGACCACACCGGCCAAACCGACGAAACATTT
>JANOZG010000800.1:0-3380 GCA_031429275.1 Planctomycetota bacterium | reverse complement strand
GAGGCTGAATTTAGGCGAGCGGGGGACGTGAGTCCACTGATTCTTATCGAGGCCCACAATCAGCGGATTAACATCCCCCGCTCACCGCAGCCACACCTCAATTTCGACCGCTCGCAGAATATTTCGTCTACAACGGTAATTCAGTCACTCGTCGGTTTCCTTCGAGAACGCAATTGGTCCAGCCGTGTGCGGAACTCCGCCTCTTTGCCGCGGTCCACTGGATGATAATACTGCCGATCGACGCCCAGATAGTCCTGATTCACCCAGCCTTCGGCAGAATCATGAGCGTACTCATATCCAACGCCATGCCCAAGCCTCTCTGAGCCGGCGTAATGTCCGTCACGCAGATGCATAGGCACTGGCACCAGAGTATTCTGTCGCACATCAGCGATGGCGGCATCAATTGCAACATAAGAAGCGTTCGACTTCGGAGCGCAGGCCAGATACGTTGTTGCCTGAGCCAGATTGATGCGACATTCCGGCATGCCGATGGTCTCTGTCGCCTGCCATGCGGCCGTCGCGATCGGCAATCCCATGGGATCCGCGTTTCCAATGTCTTCCGAAGCTGCGATCACAAGTCTCCGGGCGATGAATCGCGGATCCTCACCGGATTCCAGCAGACGAGCGAGCCAGTAGAGCGCAGCGTCAGGATCGCTGCCACGAATGCTCTTGATAAAGGCACTTGCAACGTCGTAGTGATCATCACCGGATGGATCAAACCGCAGGACTCGCCGCTGCATCGATTCTTCTGCAACGGCCGAATCAACAACCCTGGTTGTTCGCGAAACTGACAGCACTGCAATTTCCAGGGCCGTCAGGGCGCGACGCCCGTCGCCGTCGGACAGCATCGCAATAAAGTCCATGGCGTCCGGTTGTACTTCAACACCATGACTGGCCAGTCCTCGTTTTTTGTCACTCAGCGCTCGCTGCATGAGCGTGATCAAGTCGGGCTTCTGCAATTCCTTGAATTCAAATACCTGACTGCGACTAATAAGCGGCGCGACAAGCGAAAAAAAGGGATTTGCAGTGGTGGCTCCGATGAGCGAAATTGTTCCGCTTTCAACGTCGGGCAACAAGATGTCCTGCTGACTGCGACTGAAACGGTGCAGTTCGTCAATGAAGACGATCGTCTGAGTTCCATCCGCTGCAAGGCGATCGGCCGCAGCCTGCAGCACTTCGCGGACATCTTTGACGCCGGACGTTGTCGCGTTCAGTCGTTCGAAATGGCGACGTGTTTGCTTTGCCATGAGTTCGGCGAGTGTCGTTTTTCCAGTGCCGGGTGGTCCATAAAAGATCATGGAACCAATGCGATCAGCGTCCAGCATCCGCCGAAGGAGCTTTCCGTCCGAGAGAATGTGCTGCTGCCCCGCGAATTCAGACAACACTGTCGGCCGCATGCGTGCAGCCAGAGGTTTGGCGCTGTCGCGGTTTTGTTGTTCAGCGTCTCTGAAAAGGTTCATGTTTCACTTTCATGCGGTCGAAATCAGCAATTTACCGTTCCAGCGGCAGTATACTCGCGACCATGGCGCGGTCTTTCCGGCTGCCGCCCCGGATTTCGCAGATTTTTCTGTCCAACAGCCATAAAATGGGTAGCAGGGCTGATTGTTCACCGCCAAAATCCTGCTGGATCCACTTTTAACGCGGCTTTGCGATGTTTTAAGTTTGTGTGTTTTGCCAATGGAGCCTGGGAGATATTCCAGGAGTGTCGATGGTTGCATTATTGCATCCAAAGGGACAAGGTTCTCAAATCGTTATCGATCGCGCTGTCGTGCTGATTGGCCGAAGCGCAGATTGCGATGCCGTCATCGACTTTAGTTCCAAGATCTCCCGCATGCACTGCATCCTTGTGCAAGTCGACGCGAATTATTTCATACGTGACCTTGGCAGCTTGAACGGAGTTCGCGTAAATGGTGAACGCGTTGCCAAAGAAGCAAAGCTGATTCAGGGAGCCGAAGTCGCTATTGGCGACGTTACTTATCAATTTCATGCCAACGTGCAACCAGCGGCCAGGATGCCGGTTCGCAACCAGGGAGCAACAAATAAGCTGCCAGCATATGTCGATAAGTCCGACCCCATCGTTGATGCCGATATCAGTGATGAAGAAATTCTCGATGCAGAACTCATTGATGACGCAGATTTCGCCACGGATGTCCGGAATGCGTATGTCGTTGAAGAGATCGAAGACATCGAAGTCATTGATGATATTGAATTGGTTGAAGAAGTCGAAATCATCGACGACATCGATGTGATCGAGGATGTGGATGTGATTGACGACATCGAAATCATTGACGACATCGAAATCATTGAAGATGTTGAAATCATCGAAGATGTGGAATTCTCGTCAGAAGCCGCTTTGCGTGCACGGCGACGACGTCGATTAACCTAGTGCTTTGTCATTCGTGCCTTGATGGATCGGGTGGCCGGGGCTGGACAGAGCGGAGCGAAGGAAGCCCCGGGGTTTCGGGCTGGTGCCCTCCAACCCCGGCCACCCATCAATCCACTGCTGACATGGAAGACCAACATCTGTCTGTTTCCAAACGACTATTGCGGAGTGCAGATGACTGTTGCCGTTTCAATCACAGCGGACTGATTTGGTTTGTCGTTGTGGTTGGTTGCGAGCGCGCCAATTTTCTTGACAGTATCAAGACTTGCGGCATTGGCGGTTTTTCCAAACGCTGTGTACTGACGGTCGAGCGATTTTTGAGTCCCGAGGCAAATGAAGAACTGGCTGCCAGCAGAATTTGGATCGCTGGTTCGAGCCATCGACAACACGCCAGCCACGTGTGGCATCTCGTTAAATTCCGCCTTGATCGTGTAGCCTGGGCCGCCGGTACCGGTTCCCAGTGGACAGCCGCCCTGAATCATGAAGCCACTAATGACGCGATGAAAGACCACGCCGTTGTAGTAACCGATTCGTGCTAAACCAATCATGTTTGCGCAGTGGCCGGGGGCAATGTCCGGAAGCAAATCAAGCAGGATGGTGCCCTGATTGGTCTTCAATTCGATTTGATAATTGTTCTTGTCGAAGTCGATGTCTTTGATCGCAGCGGTGACTTCTGGTTGACGATTCTTGCTCATTTCTTCTCTCAGGTTTTATCGTAAGTGCGTGTTGAAAATAGCTGTTGCTTCTCACATACGGCGAAGTGTGGAGAATTGCGATACAAACGCAAGTCCAACGGGAATTGACATCGCGACAGAAGTCGGGAAATCATGTTGAATCCCATTTGTCGGGACTGTTCAGGCTCCGCAGGTTCATTTCTTTCTGCCCGTCGCAGTACACCCTTGGCCTGTCGGTTTCGAAGTTGCGCGTTTCAGGCCCGGAGGGCAACGCCGTTAAGGATTTTTAGGAGGAAAAAGACTGGGGTAGCGGAAAAAGGGGG
>JANOZG010000799.1:0-1596 GCA_031429275.1 Planctomycetota bacterium | reverse complement strand
GCCGGATGAGGGGGCGTTTGAGCAATGCCTTGGGCGAGAAAAGCCCCCACACCCCATCCCTCACCCCCAAATTGTTTTCGACGACACAGCAAAGAAGAACCAAGCAAAATCCGCAAACAAATCGGGGGAGAGGGGGCTAAGTGGCGCTGTCCAACTAATCCAAAAACGTAAATTCGTTCGAAGCCATTAATGCATGAGCCAGCAGAATCCAGCCACGTTCCGGATCCGCTGCTGCACCATCAGTTGTTGAAAAGATGGCGTCGTTCAGAAACTTCTTCGCCTGTCCCACTTCGGACTCCGTTGGGTTTCGGCAAAGCGTTCTGCGAACCATCGCCACGATGCGATCGTCATCAGAAGACAGATTCATTTCTTTTGTCAGCGTCGCGAGTCGCAATGCGCGGTCCTGGATGAAGTCCGAATTCAGAGCGAACAAGGCCTGCTGCGGCACGGTAGTCTCAGGCCGCTTTGCCGTACACGCATTCGGATTAGCCGCATCAAAGGTGCTCATCAGATTTGCAATCACATCACGATTCACAAAACCATAGACACTGCGTCGCGGGACTGCCGGAGATGCATTCAGATCAATTGGCCGACCACCCATTTTAGTATCCAGCTCATCACAGGCGGCCAGCATCGCATCCCGCATCGCTTCAAATTCCAACCGCCGCCGAGGCATGCGCCAAAGTAACCGATTCTCGGGATCAGCCTGCCGACTGTGTTCGTTCTCAATCGCCCCTTGCCGGTATGCCTGACTGAGCATAATCTGCCGATGCAGCCACTTCATGGACCAGCCGTTCCTGCGAAACTGATCGGCCAGATAATCCAGCAATTCCGGATGCGTCGGCGCTTCACCGCGAGTCCCAAAATCATCCGGCGTCCGCACAAGTCCGGCACCAAAATGATTCTGCCATGCCCAGTTGATCAGAACGCGTGCGGTGAGCGGATTGTTGTCTGCAATGACAGACCGAGCCAGTCCAAGACGTCGTTTACCGTCCTCAAAAACCTGTGCATGGTCGCCTGGCAACGCCGTCAGGAACTTCGGCTGCACGACTTCACCACGCGCCAGCGGGTTGCCTCGCAGAAAGATGTGCGTGGCCTTTGGATTCGGATCTTCCTGAACAATCATCGCGCGCGGAGGCGAACCGGGCGACGACAAATTCAGTTCGTGCATCGCGCCTTTCTTGCCACTGGCTAGATCAGAGATCGTGCGATTGGTGAGTCGCACAGACTCTTCATCTGACAGGTCAAATGGCGAACCCGGTGCATAAAGGTGATGTCGAATCTGTCGATGCGAAGGGCTGTTGACAATCTGGTGTTGAGGATGATCGTCAGGCAAAACGGTTCCGCCCGGTGCGGCCTCGCCTGATGATTCCAGCAATGACTGCAGCCATAACCGCTGCTGCTCGGAAAACACTTTTCCGTAGATCCCCGCAACGTCACTCAGCGAATTGGGTTTCTGTTCCACCAGAGCATCGATGATAAACGGATTCCGTTTCGGTGGCTCACCGCGCAGTGCGTGAAGTTTGTCGGGGGTGCGTCCAATCGCATCCAGTTCGCTGGAAAGGCGGCTCAGGTATTCATCGCGGCGTTGCCGAA
>JANOZG010000798.1:0-1903 GCA_031429275.1 Planctomycetota bacterium | reverse complement strand
ATTCGCGGCGTTTATTGGCTGAAGATGCCTGAATACATCGAACTGAATCATTTCGATCATCAACTGGAGCTGCCATCATTCTTCTGGGACGGGAAAACAGAAATGAACTGTGTCAGGCAGTCGATGCAGGATGTGATCAATCATGGTTATTCGCACCACATTCACCGTCTGATGGTGCTGGGGAATTTCGCACAGTTGTGGGGCGCCCACCCGCGGCTGTTTCACGAGTGGCACATGGCGATGTATCTGGATGCGATCGACTGGGTGTCGCTTCCGAACACGCTTGGAATGAGCCAGTACGGCGACGGAGGCATCGTTGGCACGAAGCCGTACTGCTCCAGCGGAAACTACATCAACAAGATGAGCAACTTCTGTTCTGGCTGCCGCTTCGATTACAAGAAGCGAGTCGGCGACGATGCCTGCCCATTCACGACCCTCTACTGGGAATTCATGGACCGGCATTTTGATCTTCTGAAAGACAATCAGCGAATGAAGTTCCCGATCAGCAACGTCGCGAAGATGCGAGAGAAGCCGCAGGAGATGGCTGACATTCGCACACGGGCCGACGAATTGCGGAGCGCTTGGGGATAGTTTCATTCAGCGCGCCAGCCAGTGCTGTGAAACGTAAACTCAGTTGCAGCGTTTGCAGGAAACGACATGGCAGGCGATAGAATGGACCCCTGCCAGTTTTAACGCACGAATTCTTCAGCCGCGCTGATCGGGACAGCGAAACCTCCCGACGATAAAGGAGCGTTTCACAAGGTGCTTTGTGTTTCGCCCGGCGGTGCGCTTTCTCCACAGCTTGAAAGAACTCGGCTTGAGATTCAACCTCATGAGTTTAATGACTTCACCCGGAGTCAAATTGAACTGGATACGAATTGCGTCGAAAGTCGTGCGATCTTCCCACGCCATCTGAATGATACGATCGACCTCGTCTGCCGTAAGCGGAATCTTTGGGGAAGACATGATTTGATCTTCGTCCATGTTCAACGCGATCGCGGTTGCAGATTTCGCTCGCTTTTCTGTCTGCGGCAACGTTCGCTGCAAAACTTCACTTCGTCCCAAACCGTTGCCCATTTTTTTCTCCAGCGAAACTGCCGATCACAACCGACGCAGACTTTTGTCGGCAAATGAATTTTTTTATGGGACATTGAGATGTGCAGGTTTTTAATGCTTGGTTCTGTTATGAAACATCTCTCGGAACGGTTCTCACCCTCATTCTCGATCAGTATTTCGATCGCAGTCTGATCTGGCCTTTGCTTGTGCGTACGATATTCAGATTCCCTTGCTCCGATCTCTAAGAGTTGTTTTAACGAAGTTTTTGTATCTTCGCTGCCAGATTTCGAATACTTGCCCCAATGGTGAACCATCAAATTGCAGATTTGCCCGCTCACCTTTCCGAGCGAATCCGCGTTCATGCGGACGGCACGAATGAAAATGGACGTTTCGTGCTGTACTGGATGCGCAATGCCGTGCGAGCCGATGAAAATCCTGCTTTAGAGGTGGCCATCAGGATGGCGGATCTGCAGCGTTTGCCGCTGCTTGTGTATCACGCCATCTCACAGCATTACGATTACGCGTCTGACCGGCATCACATGTTCATGCTGGAAGGAGCGCGCGATGTGCAACTGCAGTTTTTGCAGCGCGGGATCAGTTACGTTTTTCATTTGGCGACTCGCGACGACTGTGGCTCGCACCTGACGACTCTTGCTGAACAGGCAACGATCGTGGTCACTGAGGAGATGCCGGTTGATCCGCCACGTCGATTCCTGACAGCGTTGGCCAGTCAGGTCGCCACGGCTGTGATTTGCGTGGACACGGCCTGCGTAGTTCCCATGCGATTGCTGAAACGGCACTACACACGAGCTTTTGAGTTCCGAAGTGCCACAAAGAAGTTGTACAG
>JANOZG010000797.1:0-2365 GCA_031429275.1 Planctomycetota bacterium | reverse complement strand
CCGGAAAGCGAGGCGGCGTTGAGTCGCCGCAAAGCCGCCTGACCCGACGACTGAAGCCGGAAATCCGAAGGTGAATTTCACTCTGCCGAACCGAAGGTCCGCGCCTGACGCGACAAATCTCGTCTAAAACGCATATTTTCCTGGCCGCTCGGCGATCGTCAAGTTTCTGACGAGAACCTAGGCCGTGTCTTCAGTCACCCGGCGGGTGGTCAATTGCCAGCGTTTCAAAATCCAAACCTCATTTCAGGACGCGCACGAGCTATGATGCCACCGGGAACCGTGCCGCCGTTTGTCATGCGATTCGATACGGGCAGCGTGCCCGTCGGTTATCTGGTGCTGTCGAGCGGCACGAAGACGATCGCCGAAATCCAGGACCAGGCACTGTTCAAGGTCCGTCCGATGTTTTCATCGCTGCCCGGCGTTTCCGCACCACCGCCGTTTGGCGGATCGGCACGCAGCATCGTGATTCGCGCCAATCCGGACCGCCTGCGGGCCTACGGGATTTCTCCGGACGAAGTGATCAGCGCGCTGACGACGGGAAACACGATCAGCCCGTCCGGCAATATTCATCTCGGCGAATTCTTTCCGGCAGTTCCGTCGAACGGAATGGTCCGCGATATTCGAGAGCTGGGCCAGATCCCGCTGAAGACCGGCGAACAAACGGTATACCTCCGCGATATCGGCACGATCGAAGACGCGACCGACGTCACGACCGGTTACGCCTTAGTCAACGGTCGCCGCGCGGTCTATATCCTTGCGACCAAGCGAGCTGATGCCTCGACGATGAATGTCATCAGCGAGATTCGCAACGCGCTGCCGAAAATGCAGAAGGAACTTCCCGACGATATTCAGGTCGCGTTCGAATTTGACCAGTCGCCGTATGTCACCCGCGCGATTCGCAGCTTGGCGACCGAAGGTGTGCTGGGAGCCATTTTGACCGGGCTGATGGTCTTGCTGTTCCTCCGCGACTGGCGCAGTGCGCTGGTGGTCGTGCTGAATATCCCGCTGGCGATTCTGTCCGCAATCGTCGGACTCTGGTTGACCGGACAAACAGTCAACCTGATGACGCTGGGCGGACTGGCGCTCGCGGTGGGAATTCTGGTCGATGAAGCCACGGTCGAAATCGAAAATATTCACACGCAGCTTCAGCATTCCAGATCGGTCGCGCATGCGGTGCTCGCCGGAAATCAACAAACCGCAGTGCCACGCCTGCTGGCCATGCTCTGTATCCTGGCGGTGTTCGTGCCGACGTTCTTTATGGAAGGTGCTCCCCGCGAACTGTTCGCGCCGCTGTCCTTGGCGGTAGGTTTTGCCATGATCAGCTCGTACCTGTTGTCGAGTACCTTTGTGCCGATCCTGTGCGTGTGGCTGCTGAAGAAGCATAGTTCCGGGGCAGCGTCGGAGACCGTCGCAGCACATTCGCTGTCACGCCGCGAGAATATCTTCGTCCGCAGTTACCGATCGCTGGTTCATGTGACCGTCGCGACGCGCTGGATCACCGTGCCAGTCTACCTGGGACTCTGCGGCGTGCTGCTGTGGCAATGTTCGCGGCAGATCGGCGTCGAAATCTTTCCGACAATTGATGCGGGCGAATTCCGACTCCGCATGCGCGCCGCTGACGGGACGCATATAGATTCCACCGAAGCCATTGCAAAACAGGTACTCGATACGATCGGCGATGTGGTCGGTAAACAGAATGTTCGTCTGACGCTCGGCTACGTCGGCACAGTCCCAGCCTCGTTCCCGGTAAATGCCGTGTACCAGTTTTCCCGAGGCCCCGAAGAAGCGATCCTGCGAATCGCTCTGCAGCCCGGCAGCGGGATCAAAACCGAACAAATGAAGGCAGAACTGCGTTCGACGCTTGCCGAAAAGTTTCCGGGCGTGCGATTTTCGTTCGAGCCCGCTGACATCGTGAGCGAAGTCATGAGCTTTGGTTCAGCAACGCCGATCGAGATTGCCGTGCGTGGCGGATCGATGGGAGAGAATCGCGACTTCCTCAAGAAAGTGCAACAGTCGATGACGTCGATTTCAGCGCTGCGTGACATTCAGGTCGTGCAGGCGCTGGACTATCCGACGATCGATGTGAAAATCGACCGGGAGAAGGCGGGCCTGTCGGGTGCCACAGTCAACCAGGTGAGTCGTTCGGTGCTGGCGGCAACTGCGTCCAGCCGATTTCTTGTGCCGAATTACTGGCCGGACCCGAAGACCGGAATTGGCTATCAGGTTCAGGTGGAGATTCCTCAACCAGCGATGTCATCGCTGGATGATCTGGGAACAGTGCCGGTGCTCCATAAAGAAAACGGCAGTCCATTACTGTTGCGTGATGTGGCTCAGATCACTCAGGGAACCATGCCGGGGCAGTTTG
>JANOZG010000796.1:0-3983 GCA_031429275.1 Planctomycetota bacterium | reverse complement strand
GCTGCTCTGCGTGAATTGCAGGACAATGGATTTCGCGTGCCAGAGTTCATGGTCGTTTCGGCTGACTGCACTCAGGAAAAACTGGCAAGCCAGCGGGACGTGATTGTGGCTCAGCTGGGGCTTCCGCTGGCCGTACGTTCGTCCGCGTCGGTCGAAGACGGGGCAATGAGTTCCTTCGCCGGAATGTTTGCGAGCTATCTGAATCTATCGACTGCGGCAGAAGTTGAAGAGGCAGTGAAGCAATGTCGTGCGTCATTGAGAACGCCGTCCGTTGAGGAGTATTGTCGCAACCGTCGGATCAACACAAATGACCTGCGAATGGATGTCATCATTCAGCGTATGATCCAGCCGGAACTTGCCGGAGTGATTTTCACGATCAATCCTGTGACGGGGCAGGAAGACATCGTGATCGAAGCCACTGCCGGGCTGGGTGACGAACTGCTGGCCGGGCGGGAATCCTCACTGCCATGTGACTCCTCTGTGCTTCAGCAGCATTCCGCAAAGATCGTCGACATTGCAAGCAGAATTGCAGCGCATTTCGGATGCCCTCAGGACATTGAGTTTGCGGTCCAGAATGATGTTGTCTGGATTCTGCAATCGCGACCGATCACTCGGATCGGCACCTCCGGAATCAAAGGGGAATGGACGAATGCCAACTTTCGTGAAGGCGGTGTTTCCAGCAGTGTGTGCTCACCGCTGATGTGGTCCCTCTACAACCTGATCTGGGATTCGTCGCTGAAAAACTGTCTGCGCGAGATCAAACTACTGTCCTTCAATTTCGAACCGGGCCGTATGTTTTTCGGCCGTCCGTACTGGAATCTTGGAGCACTGAAGCAATGCCTGACCAGGATTCCGGGCTTCGTCGAACGGGAGTTCGACGCCGACCTGGGAATTGAAGTCACCTACGAAGGCGACGGAATCCGAACGCCCGTGACTCCGTGGAATCTGATGAAGGTTCTGCCGACGGTGTTTGCCATTCGCAGATTTCTGAAACAACAGATGGCAGTCACGACCAGCATTCTGAACGGCGGCTATGAACAGAGCCATCGAAAATATGAACTCATTCCGCAGGATGCCGGACATGCCTTTCGAACTCTCGTGGAAGAGGATTATCTGCAGTTCGAAACGAACTACTTTCGCACCATCTTTGCGTTGTCGCTGGCGAAACTGGAGTTCAAGCACTTCTTTCCGAAGGCCGATTTTTCAGCACTGATGTCGAATCTGCCCGAAGTACGCCACACGGCTCCGCTGCGAAGAATCGAGCAGATGGTTCAGACGAATTGCATCGACCGCGTGGCGCTGTTGACCGAATTTGGACACCATTATCACATCGGGCTGGATGTCTGTCATCCACGGTGGGATGAAGACCCTGAATATGTGGAGTTATTGTTGCAGCGCGCGTGGGCTGACGCGGCTCCACACGTGGCGGCTGATTCCAGTTATCATCTGCCCGAAAACACATCTGCAGCGCACACCAGCAGCAGACTACCGAATCATGCGGCCGCTCGAGTCAACGCCAGTGGTGTCTATGAAAAGGCCGTGGACCAGGCGCAATCGACATTGCCGTCATGGAAGCGGTTTCTGTTTCGCCGCAAACTGCAGCAACTGCGGCAACTTGTGTGGCTGCGGGAAGAAATGCGCGACCATTCGAATCGGATGTACCACTTGATTCGAAAACATGTGCTGCAGATTGCAACGGACAGAAAGATTGGCGATGACATTTTCTTCATGACATATCAGGAGATTTTTGCTGACGATCGTTCGGCTGTTGCACAGCGGCGATCCACGTACAACCGTTTTCGCAATTTCACGTCTCCTCACGAAGTTGGTCAGTCACAGCTCCGCCGCCGCAGTTCGGTAATGGTCAGCAATAAATCTGAGACTATTCTGCACGGCCTGTCTGCCAGTCCTGGAGCGGTACAAGGCACCGCGAGAATTGTCTGCACCGCGAAAGAAGCCTTTCAGTTACCGCCGGGTTCGATTCTTGTCTGTCCCCACACAGATCCCGGCTGGACTCCGGCCTTGAGTCGTGCTGCCGGAGTGATCACAGAAGCAGGGGGAATGCTGTCGCATGCCGCCGTCATCTGCCGCGAATTCGCGTTGCCTGCGGTCCTGTCTGTCCCCAATGCCTGCTCTCGAATTCCTGACGGCAGTTTCGTGCTGATCAACGGCGATGAGGGAATTATTCAGTTGGTGAACTGAACAGCATGCAGCGGTCGCAGGACACAGTGGACACAATCACTTGTCCCGCATCGATTCATGAAACTTGACAAACAAATCCCGGACGTGTGCGCGATTTCTGTCCAGGTCTGCCAGCTTCCACCCTTCCGTGCTGACAGCCGGCATGAAATAAATATCTACGGTGCCCGCCTTGGGGACAAGATTCATCCCTGTATTCATCGTTTTCGGGATATGAATATAAAACGGCTGAATCGGTGCCTCCAAATCGGTCGCCATGTGAAACGAGCCCTTGTTGAAGTGACCAATGTCGCCACTGACAACACGTTTTCCCTCCGGTGAAAGATAGACAGACTCCCCGGTGCGTTTCAGAACACGAGCCGCCCGTTCAAAAATCCTTCGACGCTCCTCCGGAAAACACTGATCTACAGTCCAGAAGTTTCCGATCAGATATCCGATCACTCCGACGGGCAATATTCGCCTCAGTTTTCCATACATAAAGAACCTGGTGTTGGGCAATCCCATGGCAAGCAGCAAAAACACATCCAGCGTCGAGGTGTGGTTCGACACGTAGACCGTCTGAGTCGTCCGCAGAGGGCCGTGCTGATGAACAACCATCTTGACGCCGCAAAGCCACAATGCGAACCGGGCCAGTCCTCTGCCCATCACTTCGCAATAAAATCGTCTCGCTCTAAACAACGTGACGATGGCCACCGCCAGCATCAGCAATGCCGCCAGCGTGGATAAAACGAAACCGACACTTGCAAGCAGGAACATTTTCGATCGGGACATGCTGCCAGACATCGAAAAGGCCCCGGCCGCTATTTTTGCAGTCGGTTGTGAATCGTTCGTCATGCAGGTCTCCGACAAACCACGGTCTGCATCGCCAGATTCAGTTGGCGTTCAAACAACAAAACCGGGGACAACAAAAGCTGCCCGGCAAAATACGGATAGATTGCCCGGCTGAGATTCAATCCACGACCTTTCAGCAGCTTGAACGCCAGTCCCGCAAACAGGTAGAAGTAAGAAGGGAACGCTCCGTACGGCAGGTATTCCACCAGTTCCAACCCGGCCTTGTTCACAAACTCCAGCAGCATTTTTTTGTCATACAGCACCGTGTGCTGAGGGGCCTGCAATCCGGGCCAGCGTTCCCGATATAGCCGCCATGTAAGGCAGTCAAGTCGAGGAACTTCGATCACCAGTCGACCGTTGGGCTGCAACAGATCCTTCGCCGTCTTCAGTGTTCGCATGGGATCGTAGTCATGTTCCAGAAAATGCCACATCGTCATAAGGTCGAACAGTTGGTCCCCAAAATCCTGCTCATAGAACAGGCCGCACCGAAAGTTGATGTGTCGAAAGGCGGGAAGCTGCGACAGATCCTTGAAGTCAACTCCTGTGACATGTGCGCCGTACAGGTCTGCCATTTTCGTGAGAAACGTACCCGCACCGCAGCCAACATCCAGTACCTGGCTATTCTTTCCAGGATCAACATAATGACGGACGATCCTGTCCTTCTGCCGATCATGTTTGTCCATCGCTCGATTGTAAAACGGCGTCAGAACTCCCCAGTTGGATTTCTTGCGATGAGCGATGTATTCCTCATCGTAATAGTCTTTGATGCGTTCCACCGACAGCCTTGGGTTCTGGTAGGCAAGACCACATTTGTTGCATGTGACAAACTGAAAGTTGCCCGGCTTCCCCGTTAAGTCGTCTTGTCCAACGACGAAATTGCTGCAGTCCTGCGCGCCACAGTTGTAGCAATCGACAGTTTCGAAATCAGCAGGGTCAGGCAGAGATGTCGTCAC
>JANOZG010000795.1:0-11246 GCA_031429275.1 Planctomycetota bacterium | reverse complement strand
CTTTATTGTCCCGCCTCTGATATTTATAAAACACACCATCCAGAAAATGATCGCGATGATTTTTCCAATGCACAGAAGGACAGCGTTACAGGATTCTACTATCTGTAACTCATTGCTCGGGATTATGGTTCAACGATTCTGAACAGAACCGAGTCACCTCCGCCAAGCAAAGCTAGTGTGACAAGATCAACGCCTACACCGGCGACCCCGCCATGTCCTAACATAGTGAGGAGCCCCACATTTGGTGCACCTACAGCCGGCATGATCGTGGCATAGCTTTCTCCGGGAGTTCCAAAGACTGGTCCAACCCAGTCAATTCCTGGATCGGTGTCAACGATCACCGACATTTGCAATTGAAGTTCAAAAGCCAATACGGTGCCTGCGGAGCTGTTTGAATACGAATAAACAGACAGTGCACCAAGGCTGTCTGTGGGGCCAGTGCCTGCGAAGAGCACTTCGCCATAGTTTTCCGAGCCGTCATCGGGACTAGTAAATGTCCATGTCGTTGAAGTGCCCGGATCGCCAGTACCCGGATCTTCTGAACCCGGATCTTCTGAACCAGACTGATAGGCAATCGCTGGTGACGTATAGAGCACCAGCATGAACGCAAGCGTTAGCGTTAAATACTTCATGTGAACTTCCTTTGTTCTAATTGCAGGTCATCCATAAAACCGCTGACCTGCGAAGCGATGCACTCATAAGCAAAACGTGCTTTCCGGCACAGACCATGCGCCTGTACAATGCTTGGGGCATCGTCAGGCGATCGCCTCCAGACGACAGCATCTTGACTGCGACGTTGCAACAATTGTCAGCTTCAGAATCCAGCTGCCATGTCTAGACCATTTCGGCTGCCAACAGCTTGCCAGACCTTCTCATCGATTGACGAAGAGACTAGTCTGACTGACCCGTCGCACAATGCCGAGTACGCTGACGAAGCATGCGTGCTACCCGCATTCGGCACGAACCTGCACTCTTTGGTATTTGGTGGCAATGCATGAACATATTGGTTCATTTCCATCGCGGCAATGCGCCATGTGGTACCTCTTGCCATCGGGGTTGTATCAAGCGGGTAGTCTGACAATCGACATCGAATTGCCTGGTCCTCTGCATCGAAGCAGCCTCGCACATCCACGCGTCTTGTATAGATTTTTTTCTGAAAGCCCGGGCGTGGAAATGCAAGGATCTCACTGTACGCAGAAGTATTCGATAAGCCGTCGGAGATACTTGCGATTGTCACCAAAGTCGGGTCAGTCTGTCCAAGTATGATTCCATCATATTTTCGTCCCACCTCGGTGTTTGAATGCTTCTCCGATACACAGACACCGATGTTTTCCCCAATGCTGCAGCCTTGAGCATATGCGGAAGCCACCGAATCTCCAGGGCATTTGAATTCTGTTGGAGAGGCAAAGTTTGCACGATCACCAGTCGCGATGGTCCGCCCTGTCAGGACATCATACAGAGCTTGTTTTTCCAGATAAGGCAACAAAACTAACAATGATGTGCCCTGGCTGGTATGCGTCTTTGGAAACTGCCGAAAAGTCGTAACGTAGTTCTGCAGTGCAAGATTCACCTGACGAAAATTATTTCGGCAGGCAGCGGCGCGACTTGATTCGTGGACGGAATGAACCGCAGGAAGTAGCAATGCGATTAAAATTGTAAAGACAGCGAGGCTGATGATCAGCTCAAGAACCGTAAACCCATGTCGATCATGTTGCTTCATCGATCAACCTCCTGTTGTAAATCTTTCAGCCACAATCCTGACCTTGCACTCTAGTCGTGCCAAGTGAATTCACGCCTTGTAGGTTCGTGAAAATCCTCGGGCAGGAAAAGACCAAGATGAGACATTTCATGCTGCGATGGGGGAATCCCCGCGTCGCACAACTAGCCATTCCGTCGAATGGCGCTGGCGTTTGCAATGGAACGCAATCATACGTTGCACGAAGGTGCAATCAGCTGGATTTCACGGCTGGCAACATTCGGGTTATCAGAGATATCTGATGCGCTTTCGGATATCTGTATTAATGCTTTGATAGCGATTACGAACACTTCCCGAACTGAACATTTGCGTCCGAATAGATTCGACGTCATCCGCACCAATGGCATTTGCAAAGATTGGATGTAAATACTCGATTCCAGTCTGGGACAACAGCATTCTTCCGGCATCGTAAAATGAAGGATGAACCGAACGAGGATGGATTTCTCCATGTTGATCGCGAAGCTTGTTCGCAGAAATTGAACTGACACGAAAACCCGAGGTACGTTCGTACTGCAGAGTTGCCACTTCGTTTGATTCGCCAGAAACAAGCAGGTCCACTGCTTTTCCACCAAGCTGCGAAGCATAGAAGCGATCAAACAAAATGGGACGCCCTCCGCGTTGAGTATGGCCGATCTTGCGATTAAACATCGGTGACGATGCCGTCTCAAAGGACTGCATTTCTGTAAACAGCTTTTTGTCCAGCGACTTGCTGAGCATTTCGCCGATAGCGTCTGCTGCCCCGCTGTAACGGACATTCCCGGCGGGATCAAACGTCGGCATCGAGGCACCTAGCTCTTTACCATCGGCATTGCGAACTCCCTCGCCGACCACGATAACAACATGTTGCTGCAGGTCGTATAGCTGAACAACTCGAGATGACAGTCGTTCAATATCCAGCGGCACTTCAGGAATCAGAATAATATCCGGCTGCGCGTAGGCTGCTCCCAGAGCGATATATCCAGACTGACGCCCCATCACTTCAACGATCGCGATCCTACGATGACTTTCTGCAGTTGTTCTCAATCGTTCTACCGATTGAGCGACTACAAATACCGCCGTCGCATAGCCGGGCGTTGCGTAATTCACAATATCATCGAGTTCGATGGCATCTCTGGATCGCTTAAGCTCCTCTGTGAAGCCGTTACCTGATAATCCCGGAGTTCGAATCCATTCATTGGCTTCGTCGAGATAATTAAGTCCCAGGTCGTTGTCGATAGTTTTTGGTGCCAACACGCAGGGCAGAATCTCTGCAATAGGTTGCATGCCATTGATAGTGCCATCGCCGCCGATGCAGATTAATCCGTCCAGCTTCAGGCGACGCACATGGGCTGCGACAAGGGCGATTCGATCATGATGCGATTCATCCAGATAGGTTCGAGACGACCCCAGCAGTGTGCCGCCTTTGGTTGGATCTAACTCGGGAATGGAAGTAAACAGCGGATTGAGATGCACATGAGGAACTCTGGAATCCAGAAGCCCTGCATAGCCTCGTTGCAATCCCACAATTTCAATCTTGAGTGCATTTGCGCGTTCAACGGCACCATAGATCGTGGCATTCAGAGCTGGCGTGTCTCCACCTGCCGTAAGGATCCCAATGCGCTTCATAACTTTTTCCGTGCTCAATGAAATTACGAACGAATTGCCGTCGGGCTGGATGTTCGGCCAGACTCTAACGGTTCTTCGATTTCTTTGGAACGGAAATTAGCCGTTAGAGTCATCAAACAACTGTTCCATCAGGCTTTTCCATTCCGCCATGATGATCAGCGTTTCTTCAACGCGGTCTCGACATTGCTGCATTCTGGCTTCGTTCGTGTCGCGAATGACCTGAATGATGTTGTTTACCTGCTTTGCCACTCGCCGACCTTCTGTTCCAAGCTCTCTGACCCGCAGATTGTGCTCTTCCTGAAGCTTGAGCATCACTTGTTCGAATTCGAGTCGTGGGCGGTCCGGCTGGCGAAGCTCACGATAGTGTCCGAGCAAGACTGTTATCACATCCTTCTTTTCCTGGTTCATTCGAGTGTTCTTGACGGACTGCCAGGCCATTCGCACCTGTAACCACGCCATCGCCAGGTTCGACGGAGGGATCATGGCAGACTCATTCATGGGATCTTCTTTCGGTTTTTGATTCGATTTTCTCACGCAGGATTTTCTATTTTAGTCTTCAATGACGCAGCTTGTGAGCCACTTTGGAGCTATGAAATAACGCGTATATCCACTTCCCAATGCCAGGATGGACCGCGAGCCAGTTGCGTAGAGGGACGCTGGTCCTATAATTCTAAGACACAGTTTTCAAAGCCAGATGCTGCGCTTTGAACGATTCAACAGCAGGGCCGCGCGACCGAGGGTCGATTCAAATGTTGGAATGGTTCCGAAATGTCTGGATGTCGGTATCAACGGTACTTCAGGGCATGTACGTCACTCTGTTGACGATGATGAAGACGTATAACCGGCGGACGTTTACTGAAGTCTACGAATATCCTGAGGTTCCCTTGAAGGTGAAGCCTCGTTATCGTGGCTTTCATCGCTTTGACCTGACAACTTGCATTGGCTGCGACAAATGTGCGGTGGCCTGTCCGGTGGACTGCATTTACATCGACAAAGAAAAAAGTCCCGTCGGTAAAGGCTTCCGGATAAACGGCTATACGATCGACTACACGAAATGCATGTTTTGCGCGCTTTGCGTGGATCCCTGCCCGGTAGATTGTATCTTTATGGGCTCGGTGCATGACCTAAGTTGCTACAGTCGCGATGGATGTATTGTTGACTACGCAAAACTTCCTTTAGAAATTGCCTGGGGCCGGGCGACTTTGAATCCTACAGTGGTTTCAGAATCCAAGATTTTGAATGAGCCTGTCTGGGTGAAGGGTGAGCCAAGTCCGTTTGAATTTGCCGGGGCAGAAAAGTAGCTTTTGTGTGTCGCTGTTGTTGAGTTGCCGACAGGATGGTTGGTAAGCAGAGATTTTGGCTTCTGATCGATTATCATAACACTGATGTGAGACAGATATCATGGTTGCCGAGGAATCATTGTTGACTGTTGAGGATGTGAATCAGCGGTTGCCGTTGGTTCGGACAATAGTCCGGGATATTATGGCATTGCACAAGGATCTTGCTGTGCGAAAATCACGCTTGGCGGCTTTGCGAGAGCGTCATCCAGTGTCAGGCGGTGATGACTCCGTGTATGAGCAGGAAGTGCAGCAGATGGAAGCTGAATTGTCCGGGGACGAAGATCGTCTGGATGGCTTTGAGCTTGAACTGCAGCAAATAGGTGGAATGCTGACGAATGCCGCCTTGGGAATCGTTGATTTTCTCGGCGATATGGACGGCGAACGCATTCTGTATTGTTGGCAAAGCGGTGAGCCGGAGGTTTTGTTCTGGCACGCCGGGGAGTGTGGCAAATCTACTCGTGTTTCACTGTATCATGAACTGAGCAGTGGCGGATTCTCAATTGAAAATGATTTGCGACAGGACGCTTAGTTCACGACGAGAGAATTTCGTTTTGGGCATGACGGAAATTGTAAAAAGTAGTTCGTAGATTGAGGTTGGGTTGATGACGGATCTCGTCGGGCATTTTCTGGTGTTCGCGCTGGTGGCGATCGGATTTTTGATGCTGCCGCTGCTCGTAGGTCGTTTGCTGCGCCCGAAGTTGCCAACCCCGGAGAAAGATGCAATTTATGAATGCGGCGAGCCGGCGATTGGATCCAGCTACATTCAGTTCGACCTTCGATTTTACGTTGTTGCCCTGCTCTTCATCATTTTTGACGTGGAAGTCGCATTCTTTTTCCCATGGGCTTCTGTCTATGGCAGCACGATGCAACTCGCTGATACTCAGTTATCCGATTCCGCTCGCACCGAGCTGAGCGCGCGTCTGTTGAGCATCGATCCAGCAACGATCAGTCCTGCTCAAGTCATCGATGCTCAGACAGCACTGCAATTGGGCTGGGTTGGACTGGCCGACATCCTGGTGTTCTTTGGAGTTTTGCTTGTGGGCTTCGCTTACGTCTGGAAGCGCGGTGACCTCAACTGGATTCGCGCGGTCTCAAAGATTTCAACTCAGGCAGCTGATCAGACCGGATCTGCGGCACGCGGCTAATTCTTCACTGCTTATTCGGGTGCTGGTTAGAAACACTGGAACGAGAACTATGGATATTCAGAGCATCCATGCAATTCTGCTGGAGAAATTCGGAGCGGCGGCGGTGGGTGAAAAAACTCATCCTGCCATTGACCCATGGATTCAGGTGGATGCCCGTTCCATCGTCGAGGTCGCAAAATTCCTGCGCGATGACGAACGATTGCAATTCAAACACTTGAATGACCTTTGCGGCGTGGATTATCTGGAGAATGATCCAAAGAAAGTTGCAAAGTTCGGTCATGAACCACATATCGAAGTCGTCTACCAACTCAGTAGCCTGACGCTTCGACACGCGATTAAACTCAAGGTCGTTGTTCCTCGCTGGAAAAACGATGTCACTGGCGAATTGCCATCTGTGCCATCCGTGAGCTCTCTCTGGGGAATTGCAAACTGGCACGAGCGAGAAGCCTATGATCTGGTTGGCATTCATTTTGAAGGCCATCCAAATCTGCGTCGCATTCTGTGCCCGGAGGACTGGGTAGGTCATGCTTTGCGAAAAGACTACGCCTTTCCGCTTGAGTATCATGGAGTTCGAGGTCGTTAGTTGCGGCGTGTCAGATTTGGCAGTTGGGCGAATGTTGAATTGGGCGGCAATGTCCGTCTCGGAGCGTTTCGGTTATGAGTATGCAAATTGAAGATCCGCGCGTCGTGGAATTTGACGTTCAGACGGACGAGATGCTGGTGAACATGGGACCGCAGCATCCAAGCACGCACGGTGTGCTGCGTTTGTTGCTGCGAACCGACGGCGAAATCGTTCACGAATGCACTCCGCACATCGGATATCTGCATCGATCAGCCGAAAAGATTGGCGAGAATCTTTCACCGCCGCAATACATTCCTTACACGGATCGTATGGATTATCTGGCCGGGATGAACATGAATCTCGGCTTTGCACTGGCTGTTGAAAAGTTGATCGGGATGCAAGTTCCTGAAAAGGCCATGCATCTGCGGGTTTTGATCGCAGAACTCGGCCGCATCGCAAGTCACCTTGTCGGGATGGGCACTTACGGCCTTGACTTGGGCACTTTCAGCCCGTTCCTGTATGCGTTCCGCGAGCGAGAGATTATTCTTGACTTGTTCGAAGAAGTCTGCGGAGCTCGATTAACTTACAGCTACCTGACAATCGGCGGTGCGACGCATGACCTGCCGGATGAAATTGAAATTCCCGAAGGGCTGGCTTCACTCACCGGACGAAAACAAGGCGAACGTTTTCCGTTTACGGATGTGGTTGAAATGTTCCTGCAGTGGCTGGAGCCACGCATCAAGGAATACCATACGCTGCTGACACGCAACACGATTTTCATCAAACGCACGGCCGGCGAAGGTGTGTTGACGCCAGAGATGGCCGTAAGCTACGGTTGCAGTGGACCAGTACTGCGCGGCAGTGGAGTGAATTTCGACCTTCGTCGCGACGGCGAACCGATTTATACACGAATGTACATGGGTTACGACTTTGACGTGATCGCAGCACCTTTCAAAGATGCTCCACGAGAAGTGATTCTTGGCGACAACTGGTGTCGGTTCTACGTGCGCATGATGGAAGTTGTTCAGGCAATTCGGCTGGTCCGACAGGCGATACCAAAATATAAAGCCGCCACCGGCAGTTATCGTGAGGTGTTCAAGCTAAACACCAAGTTGCCCAAGGACGAAGTGTATCTGGAAACCGAAGCTCCACGTGGTCAAATGGGTTTCTATGTCGTCGGTAACGGCGAAGGCAATCCGCTCCGTGTTCGAGCCAAGAGCAGTTGCTTCTGCAACGTGGCCATCACGGACCAAATCTGCAAGGATGTGCCCTTGGCGGATATCCCTGCGATCGTCGGTTCGCTCGATATCGTGATGGGCGAAATTGACCGTTAGAAAAAACATTCTGCGGGCCAGCCCACCCTTTGCCATGAACGTGACTGCCGAACTTACTTCAGGTTTCAGCTATTGATTTCGGCTAGATCTTATGCCATGGATTGAGTGGTACAATGGACTGTCAAAGCCATCCTGGACGCCAGCTCCATCCACGATCGGGCTGATCTGGCAAATTCTCTATCCAGTGATTCTGGTGACGTTCGGCTTCGTATTCGTGCAGTCTTTTCGGCGGAAAATTCCGCCCGCTGTCGCAGTGCCATTCGTTGTCAACCTCATCTCAAACGTGATCTTTACACCGATTCAATTTGGCCTGCGGAATCTGCCGCTGGCAGCAGTGGACATTTTGATCGTCTGGAGTTCGATTATCTGGATGACGATTGTTGTCTGGCGTTATAATCGATGGGTTGCGGTCGCTCAACTTCCGTACTTTGTTTGGGTGTCACTTGCAACGATGCTACAGCTGTCAATTACTTGGATGAACTGGTGAAATCAAAGGCTGATACATGATCGCCAATTTCCTGTTTGGCAATCTGTGTTCAGCATGATCGCATACGTGGTTCACTGCCTTCATGATTCGACTTGCAAGGTGATTATCATCCTCTTGGATGGAAGCCTGAAAGAAGCTGCCGCATGAAAAAGGGAATGACTCGGCTGGGTCTTTGCTGCACCTTTCATGAAGAGCCAATCAGGTTCGTAAATACGACCGTTACGGCCATCGCAAAGATGAAGCGACCAGACTCGCTGGCAAAGCTAAGCCGGCTCTGCATGACAAACGCTGAAGCCCTGCTGGCGTCACTCAGGTTTTGTGCAGCGAACGGCATCGGATGTTTCCGGATCAACAGCCAGATCCTTCCGATAAAGACTCACCCGGAATCTGGATATGAGATTGCTGAGCTGCCGGAAGCGGATGAGATCATTCGTCGGTTCAAAGAATGCGGGATGTTCGTCAGAGAAAACCAACTTCGAACCTGTTTTCATCCGGATCAATTTGTTGTCCTGAATTCGCCGCGCGCGGATGTCATCGAAAGCTCACTTCGGGAACTTGAATATCAGGCAGAAGTTTCTGAATGGGTCGAGGCCGACGTGATCAATATTCATGGCGGCGGTGCCTATGGTGACAAACTTAAGGCTCTCGCCGAATTTGCTCGCAACGTTGAACGGTTGTCGCCAAAGGCACGAAGTCGCCTGACCGTTGAAAATGACGACAAAACTTATACCCCTGCCGATTTGTTGCCATTGTGTCGTTCAATTGGAATACCTCTGGTTTACGATGTGCATCATCATCGCTGTAATACAGATCATATGAGCGTTAAAGAAGCCACTAGCCAAGCCACAATCACATGGGACAGGGAACCAATGTTTCATATCTCCAGCCCGATTGAAGGCTGGGACGGCCCCAGGCCTGCGAGGCACCATGACTTCATTGACGTGAATGATTTCCCAAAGTGCTGGAGACGAAAAGCCATCACCGTGGAAGTGGAGGCAAAGGCCAAAGAAGTCGCTGTGGCGAGGCTGCTTCAACAGTTGAAGAACAAGAAATCCGATGCCGCGTGGTCTGTCTATCTGATGCGCTGCTCTGACAATTCGCTCTATACGGGCATCACCAACAATTTACCACGGAGACTGGAAAAGCATAACGCCGGAACGGCATCCCGCTACACTCGAACTCGACTGCCAGTGACTCTGGCCTACCATGAACTGCAACCAAGCCAGAGCCTTGCATTGAAAAGAGAACTCTTTATCAAGGCTCTCTCGCGACAGCAGAAGGAGTCGCTGATCAATGCCATGCAAACTCCTGTCGAACTGCCGTAGCGCTTCGTCAACCTTGAGGATTGGTGTTGAGTTGTATTTGTACGAAGGACTTCCAGTCCGTCGGCGAAACCCTTTATCGACGGACTGGAAGTCCGTCGTACCCCAGGAATGAGCCTTGACAGAGCAGTAGTGGTTCAGGCATTTAAAATTGTCAAACTGTGTTGGCTTTGCATTGTGAGCCCGGAACACTTAACAATTTCTTCTGCTGAGACGGACAATGAAGAAGCTTGCGCGGCGAAACGATGTGGATTGAGTGTGAGATTGACTCACAAATGACCTCGTCCGCATCCATCAGGCAGCGTAGGCTTCTAACGCGTCCTGGCCCTTGCGAGTACAAAAATCGCCAAAGGATTCAGAGCCCTTTCGATCAGCTTTGTACGCGGTCAACAGCGGTACCAGCATCGGGACGATTTCTTCTGTGGGAACCATGTCTTTGTAGATAAAGCCGAGGCGGGTTCCCTCTGGATTTCCACCGAGGAACATCGTGTACTTCCCGACAGCTTTTCCTACGAGGCCGATGTCAGGCGTATACGGCCGAGCACAGCCGTTTGGACATCCAGTCATGTGGACCGCGATTTTATCTGACTGCATGCCAAGTTTGGCAATGGCAACGTCAAGTTCGTCGATGATCCCTGGCAACGCACGTTCGGATTCTGTGATGGACAATCCGCATGTTGGAAATGCAGGACACGCAATCGAATAACGACGAATCAATGACAGTTCATCGACGCTCTTTATGCCGTGCTCAGCCATCATACGATTGATCTCGGCCTTGTCTTTCGGATCAATGTCGCACAGGATGACACTCTGCAGCGCCGTCAAGCGAGTGTTCATGCCAAAGCGAGTCAGAATGGCTCGCAGGCCAGTCTTGATCCGCAGGCTTCCTTCGTCCTTGATGCGGCCGTTTTCGATGTTGATACCAAGGAACAACTTTCCGTCACCCTGCTCATACCAGCCGATGTGATCATCGACCCCGGTGACGTCTGCCGGATGCGGATCTGGCAAACCCTTACCGTAATACTGTTCAACCATCGCCTTGAATTTAGGTACACCCCAGTCGAAAATCAGATACTTCAGGCGAGCCCGCTTGCGGTCTTCACGATTTCCGAAGTCACGTTGAACCTTGACGATCGCTTCACAGACGGCCACAGCTTGATCAGCGGTCACGTAAGTGATTCGATGAGCGATCGCCGGGAATGTTTTTTCAGCACTTGGCGTGCGTCCCATGCCACCACCGGCAAGTACGTTATAGCCAACGATTGCGCCGTTTTCGACGATCGCCATCAGGCCCAGGTCCTGTGTGTAGAGATCGACACAGTTATCTTCTGGCAACGCAATTCCCATTTTGAATTTGCGCGGCAGATAGCTAGCCCCGTAGATCGGTTCTTCAACCGGTTTAAATTCTGTAACGTCCACTTCTTCGCCGTTTTCGTCTTTCAGCCAGATTTCGTAGTAGGCTGTTGTCTTTGGCTTGAAGTGTTCCGCCAGTTCCTGCGACAGCTCCTGCATTTGTTCGTACACCCTGGTTTTGAAAGGTGCAGGACAAGCCATGACATTGCGATTGACGTCGCCGCAGGCTGCGAGAGTTGTCAGTTTTGAATTGTTGATTGCCTGGATAGTTTCACGGAGGTCACTTTTCAATACACCGTGCAACTGAAATCCCTGACGACTGGTGATCCGCACCGTTCCGTT